>JAFOCH010000048.1 GCA_017381395.1 Clostridia bacterium | reverse complement strand
TAAACATCTCCTTAATTTCATTATAACGATTTACAAAAGACTTTCAATAGAACACACAAAATCCCTCTGCCGAGAAATCGGCAGAGGGATAATTTCGTTTATTCGGTTACACAGTACGTCACCAATTAGCACTTAATAGCAGCCTGTCCTGCTATGAATCAGGCAACGTTTCCTCACGCGCGCTTAACCTTTTGAATACGACGCAACCAAACAAAACAACCCCGAGCATATCCAAAATGACTCCGCTCGGGGTATTTTTATCTATATTATTTTCATCACGCCAAACTTCACTCTGCGGCGAGTCGGCGAATTTCGGCAACGGCCTGCTTCATATCCTCGGCATCGCATATCGCACTGCCTGCGACGAGGATGTTTGCCCCTGCCTTTGCGGCCTCTCCTGCCGTCTTAAAGTTGATTCCGCCATCGACCTGAATGTCCATATCGGTCAGTCCGCGTCTGTCACATTCGGCACGAAGCTCGCGAATCTTTTCGGTCGCATCGGGGATGTACGACTGACCGCCGAATCCCGGCTCAACTGACATAATCAGCACCATCTCGACCATGTCCAGATAGGGATAAATCTCGCTGACAGGCGTTTTAGGCTTGACCGAAATTGCTGCCTTTACTCCGCAGTCGTGAATCTGCTTTAATGTAGCGGCAACGTCGCAATCACTCTCGTAATGAATTGTGATACGCTCGGCATTTTTGGCAAAACGCTCGATATACAGTTGCGGACGCTGAATCATCAGATGCACGTCAAGGGGAAGCTCGGTGTGACGGGCAAGCGAATCGATAACGGGGAATCCGATCGAAATATTCGGTACAAAATCGCCGTCCATTACATCGATGTGAAGCATTTCGACACCGGCATCCTCGAGCTGACGAACAACTCCTTTCAGCTCCAAAAAGTCGGCGGTTAAAATTGAGGGTGAAATCTTTACCATGATCAAAAATTCTCCTGAAAAAATTTTCTATCTCTCATTATAATAACCCGATTTCCCCTCTCGGTCAAGCGGTTTTGCGACTATTTATGGCAAAAAGTGTCCTTTTCTCCTTCCCTTCACACCGCCCTGCCCTCACGCACCAAAAAATGCGTCAATGCCACCAAGCTTTTTTCCATGCTCGACGGTGTGCGCGGCGGCAAGTGTCGGCTTTTTTATCCGCCGAGCAAACTCGCCCAAAATATGCGGCAACCTCTTTTCCTCGCGGTCGATGAAAATTATCGCGCGATACTTTTCCATCAGCTCGTAAATTTCAATCTCGCGCGGCATCTCCGCCCCCGAAAAAGCGTCCTTCACCGCCCTCATTCCGTCAATCAGCTCGTCTACCCCGTCAAACTCAAATACAGCGGTTTCCACTTTCACCTTTTTCATCCGAATTGCCGTCGACGGAGCCGCTTCGAGCGAGGTAAACTGCACCGTACAGCCGTCATTCGCACGAGGAAACACCTCGATAAGCACTCGCCCTGATTCCCCGTCGAAGCCGCCCGGCAGTCCAATCCTTTTTAGCAGCCCTTGAAGCACCTCACGAGTGTGACTGTCGTTGTAATCCATCTGCTGATATGTAATGTCGAGCGCCGACAGGTCGTCGCGGTCGAGCTCTATCTTAAACTGCTTCGGAGAGTCAAAAATTATATGCATAACGCTACCTCCATACTATAATTTTAGTCGGTCGCAACCGCCCTTTCAAGCGGTAAAATGAGTAATCAAAGTCAATTTTTGCCCCGCTACCCCATTCTATGCAAAGGGGCATGGCCATTCATTTTGTCCCACCGAAAAAGTATATTTTCCCCTCATTTTGCCCACACTATATCGGGGTGAAATTATGAAAAGCGGTGTTTTAATCTTTCTTCGTGCCTTTGGGTTTACCATGCTCTGCTTTACGCTGATTGCGGTTGGCTATTTTGGGGCGCAGCTTGTTGATTTGGTGATTTAGCGCCACATTTGTAACCGTTCGTCGCATTAAAAAAGGGACAGCCACTTTTCCCTTTTTGTCAGCACAATCGGGCGGCGGCCGCATAGAATATAGCAAAACTTGATTTAACGAGGGTTTTGCTATGTCTTTTACATATCCGAATAATTATTTTCTCTCTGCCGTGGACACAAACGGCTTTTTGTCACTGATTGAAGGAAATCTCGTCGACTACACACGCATCTTTCTGCTCAAAGGGTCGGTCGGGATGAAAAAGTCGGATGCGCTCATTTCGGTTGCCGAGCGGCTAAATGAAAGGGGCGTCACCGTCCTTATGGCACAGAATCCGCGTGACCCCGACCGCATCGAAGGAGTTTTTGCCCCCGAAATTAAATTGGCGGCGGTGATTGGCTCCTATCCGCATAACTTGGACGAAAAAATAGGCGGCATTCGTGAAATTGCAGTCGATTTCAACGCCGCCCGTGACAATTCCCTGCTTAACGAAACGGCCACCGAAATTACCGCCGCCTATCAAAAACGAGCCGCCGACTTTGACCGAGCTAGCCGCTATTTTTCGGCGGCAAGGTCACTGCTGCACGACAGCTTTATGATTGCGTCGGATGTGACCGTCGGTGACAAAGCCGCCCGCTTCGGCATGATGTCGGCGGCAAAGCTGCTTGGCAAAAGTCGCGGCGGTCGCGGTCGCGAAACC
>JAFOCH010000047.1 GCA_017381395.1 Clostridia bacterium | reverse complement strand
GGAAGAATAAATGACCAAGAATATTATGATTGTCGGCGTTGGCGGTCAGGGAACCCTTCTCGCCAGCCGAATTCTCGGAAACACAGCTATCAGCGAGGGCTACGACGTAAAGGTGTCGGAGGTTCACGGAATGAGCCAACGCGGCGGAAGCGTTGTAACCTATGTAAAATATGGTGTAGAGGTATTTTCACCCATAATTGACAAGGGTGAAGCCGATATTATCCTCGCATTCGAAAGATTAGAGGCGCTCAGAGCCCTTCCGTATCTCAAAAAAGGCGGAAAGATCATTTTAAATGACCGCGCAATTTCGCCTATGCCTGTTATCACAGGTGCCGCCGAATATCCCGAAAACATCATCCCGTTTTTATCCGAAAAGGCGGATGTAACCGCACTTGACGCGCTCGAACTGAGCATGGAGGCCGGCTCACCGAAGGCAGTAAACGTAGTTTTAATCGGTGTTTTGGCTGCAACAATGGACATTGATAAGGACGTGTGGAAAAAGGTAATCACCGAAACCGTACCGCAGAAATTCCTTGATCTCAACCTCAAAGCATTCGAACTCGGCTACAATTTCAAGGGATAAAAAAAGGAGCAACCACCAATGAAAAGCGAAAAAAGTAAAAAGATACTTGTTATCGGATACATATTGTTTTCAATTCTTTCCTTTGCGCTTGTTTTAATCATTCCGCAGAGCCGCGAAGTGTTCAAAACCCTCTCATCCGACCACCCGTTTATAATGGGATTTGTAAAGTTTGCTCTGCTCGCAACGGCAGGTGAGCTTATCGCAGGATATATCGCAACAGGAAAGCCCACCGTCCCGGTGAAAATTATTTGGCGCTTTGTTATATGGGGCTTTATCGGCGTGTGGATTACCTTTATGATGACGGTTTATAAGACTGCGGTTGTTAACTTAATGGGCAGCGGAGTTCTTTTTGGCGGAGATAATGCATTACTGCGTGCATTCTATATTAGCGCAATAATGAATACCTCCTTTGGTCCTACCTTTATGGCGCTGCACAAATGCAGTGACAAGTGGCTCGACCTTCGCGCTAATGGCGAAAAGGCATCCATAAAGGTAATTATGACAGGCATCGATTGGTCGGCATTTGCAGGATTCACGATTTTAAAGACGGTACCTCTATTTTGGATACCGGCTCATACCATCACATTCCTTTTGCCGAGCGAATATCAGGTAATGATGGCGGCTGCTCTTTCGGTAGCTCTTGGAATTATTCTCAGCTTCGGCAATCGTAAAAAATCAGTAGGGGAGGGCAAATAAAATGCCTATCAGAAATCCGGAAATTGAACAAATGCCCCGCGAAGAGCTTAAGAAACTTCAGAGTGACCGTCTTTGCTGGCAGGTAAAGAGAATGTACGAAAACGTTGAGTGCTTTCGTAAGAGAATGGACGAAAAGGGACTCACCCCCGACGATGTAAAAGGGGTAGAGGATCTTTATAAACTGCCCTTTGCGTACAAGCAGGATTTGCGCGATTATTACCCTTATGGACTTTTTGCCACTCCTCTTGACGAAATCAGACGAGTTCACGCATCAAGCGGCACAACCGGAAAGCGTATCGTCGTCGGCTATACCGAAAACGACCTCGATATGTGGAGCGAATGTGTAGCCCGAATGATAACCGGCCTCGGCATTGATGAAAAGGATATTTTCCAGGTATCCTTCGGCTACGGCTTGTTTACGGGCGGCTTCGGACTCCACGCAGGAGCCGAAAAGACAGGAGCAACCGTTATCCCGATTTCGTCGGGAAATACCGCCCTTCAGATCCAGACAATGATCGACTTTAAGGCAACTGCAATCTGTTGCACACCGTCCTATGCTATGTATATTGGTGAAGAAATCGAGCGTATGGGCGTAAAGGATCAGCTTTCGTTAAAGGTTGGTATCTTTGGTGCCGAACCTTGGAGCGAGCAAATGCGTAGCGAAATCGAGCAAAAGCTCGGAATAAAGGCATATGATATTTACGGCCTGTCCGAAATTCTTGGACCGGGTGTTTCGTGCGAATGTGAGCATCAGTGCGGAATGCATATCTGGGAGGACCATTTCATTGCCGAAATCATCGACCCCGAAACGGGAGATGTTCTCCCCGAGGGTAGCACAGGCGAGCTTGTATTCACCACTATTTCAAAGGAAGGATTCCCCGTAATCCGCTATCGTACACGCGATATTTGCTCGCTGAATTACGAGCCGTGCAAATGTGGCAGAACCCATATCAGAATGAACAAGCCCAGCGGCAGAAGTGACGATATGCTCATCATCCGCGGTGTAAACGTATTCCCGTCACAGATTGAGGAGGTGCTCCTCGACGTGAACAAAGGTGAAATTACACCGAATTATCTTATCAAGATTGACCGCGTAAACAACACCGACACCTTCGACCTCGACGTTGAAATGAGCGAAACAATGTTCACCGACGACGTAAAGAGCATAGCAAAGACGGAAAAGTTTATCACCGAAAAGCTCCGTTCAACCCTCGGTCTCGGAGTAAAGGTGCATCTCGTAAACCCAAAGAGTATTACCCGTAGCGAAGGCAAGGCAAAGCGTGTAATCGACCTGCGTAAGCTGTAATTTATAAAGGGAGGCGTACTTTTAATGTTAGTAAAACAGATTTCGGTATTCATTGAAAATAAAAAGGGAAGATTGGTTGAAATCGCCGACGTTCTCGCAAAAAATCAGATTGACATTTCCGCCTTATCTTTGGCCGATACTGATGAATACGGCGTTCTCAGAATGATTGTGAGCGACCCTCATAAGGCAAAGGAAGTTCTGCTCGAAACAGGCGTAGTAGGAAAGGTAACCGAAACACTTGCCGTTGCTATCGACGACCGCCCGGGGGGATTTGCCGAGGCGCTTCACATTCTCACCGACAACGAGATTGAGATAAAATATATGTATGCTTGCATTTCACATCATACCGGAAAGGCGATTATGATTCTAAGCGTAGATGACCCTGCCGCAGCCGACGCCCTCATCGCAAGCACCAAATCGGGTGACATCAGCCCCGCAGAAATCTATCGCATGAACTGAAACTAAGGAGACTATCTATGGATTTTCATTTTTCCGACCGAGTCAGTACATTAAAGGGCTCGGCAATCAGAGAAATATTCAAATTTGCGGGTAACCCGAATGTCATTTCACTCGCAGGAGGAAATCCCGCACCCGAAACCTTTCCCAGCGAGGAATTGGCCGTAATAGCAAAGGATTTGCTCGAAAATCAGCCGGTTCTGTCCCTCCAATACGGTATAACCGAGGGCTATGCACCCCTTCGTGAGCAGGTAAAGGCCCGTCTTGCCGAAAAGGAAGGCATTGATGTTGAAAATAATGACGTTATGATTGTTTCGGGCGGTCAGCAGGGAATCGACCTTACGACAAAGATTTTTGTTAACGAGGGAGATACCGTTATCGTCGAGGAGCCGAGCTTTATCGGTGCGCTTAATGCATTCCGTTCGTATAATGCTAATCTGGCAGGAGTGCCGATGGATAACGACGGAATGGACATCGAGGCCCTCGAAAGAACAATCAAGGCGAACAAAAACGTAAAGATTATCTACACCATTCCCACATTTCAGAATCCGTCAGGAATCACAATGACAGCCGAGCGCCGTCACGCTCTTTACGAAGTGGCCAGAAAGTATGACCTAATCATCATCGAGGATAATCCTTACGGTGAGCTCAGCTTCACAGGTGACCATCACGATACTATAAAGTCGTTTGACACCGACGGACGAGTCATCTACTGCGGCTCATTTTCAAAGGTACTTGCACCCGGACTTCGTGTAGGATTTATGTGCGCTGCCCCCGAAATTATCGCAAAGGCCGCCGTCGCAAAGCAGACATCCGACGTTCATACGCCGATGCTCACTCAGCTTTTGGCAAGCGAATTTTTAAAGAGATACGACATCGACGCTCTCGTTGAAAAGGCACGTGCCCTTTATAGCGAAAAGTGCAAAACAATGCTCGATGCTATCGATAAATACTTTCCGAAGGAGGTTACCCACACAGTCCCCACAGGCGGTCTGTTTATCTGGGTAAACCTGCCCGAAAAGTACGATTCCTTCGAACTGTCAAAGAAATGCGCAGAGAGAAACGTTGTGTACGTACCGGGCAATACCTTTATGGTCGATATGAATAAAAAGTGCTCGTCGCTTCGTCTTAATTACTCGACTATGTCGAATGAAAAGATTGTTGAGGGGATAAAAATTCTCGGCGAAATTTTCTCAGAACTTTAATTAAATATAAGAAAAGGCACATCTTCAAACGAAGATGTGCCTTGTTTTTGTGCCTTTAGGTCAAATAAACCCCCGGCTATGCCGGGGGATAAAATATCTTTAGATATAAGTAAAAAATAAGACCTCCCATGTATAATGGTGATGAAG
>JAFOCH010000046.1 GCA_017381395.1 Clostridia bacterium | reverse complement strand
GATAACGCTCAAGGAATATATAGACCCGTTTACGGGTGAGCCGGTGAACAAAGGCAAATAAAAAAGCCCCTTAAGGGGCTGCCAGAGAAACGGATGCGGTTGGCAAACCGTTCAGCGCGCTTACAACGCGGCCAGTGACAGCCCTTTATAGGGGCAGTGCAAACCACCAGCTAAGCTGGTGGTTTTGATTATCATAATTCACTTTTTTTAATCGACCAAAGTTCGTTGAATACGCAGGTGTGATTCGGGGTGATAATTCTGTCCTCGTGCATACTGCCGAAATACCACTGTTTAAATTTACACGAGCGATTGATTTCATCGAGATAAGCGTTTAACTTGTTTATTCTGTCGGTCTTTCCCAGTCGAAGCAAAATCGAACTTTTTACAAGCGAGGGCGGCTCGTGGCTGAGAATTACATCCACCTGGTTGTCCACTTCATTAAGCGATTCCTTGCCTTCGTTCATTTCCTCTTGAGATGGAAGCTCGTCCTTCCACCAGGTTTCGTGTTCGGTTCTCAGTTCCTTGTCAGGACTTTCGCCACCGCCAAAGGTGAAAAATCGCATACCTTCAATATTAAATATCTGACCGCGGCACATGTGATAGAGATTGCCATGAATACGGTGAACTCTACCGCCACGCCAATAGGTTTCGCGGTATTTATAAAGCTGATCGTAATTTTCGTGAGTTCCGTCGATGAAACAAACGTTAAATTTGCGACTGCCGAGATATTCGAGGATTTTCTTTTCCTTATCATCTCCGGTCCAAATGAAACCAAAGTCGCCACAGATTATCAGTGTGTCGCCTTCCTTTAATTTTCGGATACTTTTATCATATAATCTGTTTTCGTCTCCGTGCATGTCACCGGTAACATAGACCAAAACCAACATCTCCCAATAAAAAATTTATAAAAAATAAGTCAAAACACTTTATTTCCTGTCGATATTTGTTATAATAGTATCTAAATAATCAATAATTAATATACTACATATTTGAGGATATTTCAATGAAAAAGTCTATACTTTCTTTTTTAATAATTTTGGGTGTATTTTTTTCGGTGTTTTCGCTATCGGTTTCTGCATATGCTCCGTCTAATTTTACCGTAAATGCCGAGTATTGTATGCTGTCAAATATGGACACGGGTGAAATTCTCTATTCAAAAAATGCTGACGAAAAACTTTATCCCGCGTCAATAACAAAGCTGATGACAGCTCTGGTTGTATGCGAAAATGTCGATGACCTCAATAAAACTGTTACCATTGATGGTGATTTGCTCGAAACACTCCTTGGCACCGACTCGTCACTCAGTTATATTGTCAAGGATGAGGTGCTTTCGATTGACCAGCTGCTTCATTATTTGCTTATTACGTCGGGAAATGATACCGCCCTTGTTTTAGCCAAATATGTTGGCGGCACTGTTGACAGATTTATTGAAATGATGAACGAAACCGCGGCAAGGCTCGGTATGAATTCATCCCGATTCGAGAATCCGCACGGATTACCCGATGATAACCATTATACCACTGTCAACGATATACATAAACTCGCTACTGCCGCTTTTGGCGTGGAGAAGATAAAAACTATTTGCAGCTATTCTCGATACAAAATGACTGCAACCAATTTGCACGGTGAAAGAACACTTTCTACAACTAATTTTTTGATTGATAAGACGACTACTTATTTTTACAAATACTGTACGGGCGGCAAAACGGGCTATACTGAAAGTGCGGGTCGTTGCATTGTTTCTACCGCTGAAAAAGAGGGAATGCATTACCTTTCGATTGTTATGAATGCCGATCCTAAATATACTGATGCTAATGGAAATCGCAGAAGAATTGAATTCACCGATACGGCTAGATTGTTTGAGTGGGCATTTAATAATTTTAGTTATAAAACGGTGATTGATAAGAATGAATATCTCGGTGACATTGATGTAGGCCTATCTTGGGAGGATAGCAATATTCAGCTTTTTGCAGGCGAGAGCTTGACCGCTCTGTTGCCAAACGAAGCGAATAAAAGCTCGATCGAGGTCGATTTGAAATTCATTGAGGATAAAAAGGTTGATGCACCAATTGAAAAGGGTGAAACCATTGCCGTTGCTAACGTTTATTATGCAAATGAACTCATCGGTACCATCGAGCTTTGCGCAGGCAAAAAGGTAAAACGAAGCACACTTCAATATCTTTGGATGCTTTTTACCGCCTCATTTGATACGATTTGGTTTAAGCTGATATTTGTTGTTTTTGGAGTGACACTGCTCCTTTATTGGATTATTTGCGTTGTTCAAATCAATTCAATTAACCGAAAGAGAAGAAACATACGTCGCCATCGATAAAAAAATGTGATATATGTAGTATTTCTTATTGCATTAAACGTTAAAATATAGTATGATATATACAGAAATAAATATTTGGAGGCAAATTTACCAATGTCCATTAGATTTAGTGAAAAGTTTGCTTCATCCTTTATCTCAAAGGATGAGTTCAAAGGCATCGAACCTATCGTAAAAGCAGCTCACGACGTTTTGACCGATCGCAACGGACTCGGAAACGATTTTCTCGGTTGGCTCGATCTTCCCGTCGATTACGACAAAGACGAATTTGAACGCGTTAAAAAGGCAGCTAAAAAGATTATTTCCGATAGCGATATTCTTATCGTAATCGGTATCGGCGGCTCATATCTCGGTGCTCGTGCAGCCATCGAGTTTTTAAGATCGCCGCTTTACAATAGCATTAAAAAGGATACTCCCGACATCTTTTTTACAGGAAACAGCATTAGTGGCTCACAGCTTTCTGACCTGCTCAATATCTGCGAAGGAAAGAGAGTTTCAGTTAATGTAATTTCAAAATCGGGAACTACCACCGAGCCGGCTATTGCAT
This sequence comes from Clostridia bacterium, assembly GCA_017381395.1. Taxonomy (GTDB): domain Bacteria; phylum Bacillota; class Clostridia; order Oscillospirales; family Acutalibacteraceae; genus UMGS1976. The sequence continues at coordinate 1,944 of JAFOCH010000046.1, read as the reverse complement.
TCCGCGTATTCCGCAAGTGGCTCGAGGAAAATTACGGTGTAGAAGAAGCACGCAAGCGTATTTACTGCACAACAGATAAGGCACGCGGCACATTAAAGCAGCTTGCTGACGAAGAAGGTTATGAATGCTTCGTTATTCCGGATGACGTAGGCGGACGTTTCTCGGTATTAACACCGGTTGGCATTTTACCGATTGCGGTTTCTGGTGCTGATATTGATATGCTTATGAAGGGTGCTGCTGACGCTAGAGAAGCGTATGCGGTATGCGACCTTGAAAAGAATGATTGCTACAAATATGCAGCACTCAGAAATATTATGTATAACAAGGGCAAGTCAATGGAGCTTCTCGTTAGCTACGAGCCGAGATTTACCTTAATGTCGGAATGGTACAAGCAGCTCTTTGGCGAAAGCGAAGGCAAAGATAACAAAGGTATTTTCCCGAGTGCAGTTACCTTCTCGACCGACCTTCATTCACTTGGCCAGTTTATTCAAGAGGGCTCGCGCATCATGTTCGAAACAGTTGTTAAAATCGGCGAACAGGAGAGCGATGTTGTAATTGAAAAGGCCGAGAATGACGGCGACGGACTCAACTTCCTCGCAGGAAAAACAATGTCCTTCGTTAACGAAAAGGCATTTGAAGGTACCGTGCTCGCTCATACCGACGGCGGCGTTCCTAACTTTGTTATCGAAATGGACAAGGCCGACGAATATGATCTCGGTTACTTGATTTACTTCTTTGAAAAAGCTTGTGCAATTTCGGGCTATATGCTTGGTGTAAATCCCTTTAACCAGCCCGGTGTTGAAAGTTATAAGAAGAATATGTTTGCATTACTCGGTAAACCGGGTTACGAAAATGAAAAGGCAGCTCTCGAAGCACGTCTTTCAAAATAAAATTTATCAATAACCGCTTATGCGGATTACATAAGGAGTGACCATCATGATTTCATTGATTATCGGAAACAAAGGTTCAGGCAAGACAAAGAGACTCGTTGATCTCGTAAACAAAGCAGTTGACGCATCAAAGGGTAACGTTGTTTGCATTGAGAAAGGTTTAAAGCTTACTTACGACTTAACTCATAAGGCTCGTCTTGTTGATGCTGACGAGTACAATGTTTCCGGATTTGATACTCTCTACGGCTTTATTAGCGGTATGTGTGCAGGAAACTATGACCTTACCGAGATTTTTGTTGACGCTACACTTAGAATCGGTAGCCGCGATTACGAAGAGCTTGCTGATTTTATGGCAAAATTGAACGACCTTTGCAAAAAGGTTAAGGTTGAATTTGTATTCACAATTTCTTGCGACGAATCCGAACTTCCGGCAAGAATTTTTGACTACGCAGCAAAGATTTAATTGGTAAAAAACAAAATATTATGAATTACGGGCTTTGCAGCTGAAACTTAAGCCGCAGAGCCTGAAATTTTGTCGAAAATTATTGATTATAATGCTTGACAAATGTGATTATGGATAATATAATATTATCTGTTATATTTTGAGGTGAACTTATGATTATCGAACTTGGTAATATTTTTGTTGCAGATGGCTCGATTATCGAGTTGGACCTCGACTTTAATTTCGACGATGTCGAGTATTACGGAATTTGTCCTTTTAATGACAAGGTCGTTTTAAAAGGAAAGATTTCTAATCACGCCGGTCTTGTTACGTTGAATGGAAATGTACGATGCAATTATACAGCTCCTTGCGACAGATGCGGCGAAAATTGCTCGGAAATGATTGATTTTGACATCAACTACACACTAGTTCAAAAGCTTGAAAACGATGATGAAAAAGACGGTTTTATCGTTGTATCCGAGAAAAAGATTGACATTGACGAGGTTGTTTTGGCTGACTTGATTTTAAACGTGCCGATGAAGCATCTTTGCGATGGTGATTGCAAGGGACTTTGTGCCGGCTGCGGAAAGAATCTTAATCACGCCGATTGCG
>JAFOCH010000045.1 GCA_017381395.1 Clostridia bacterium | reverse complement strand
ATAGGCATAAAACCGCCTCCTTCACTCTGTTTTCGATTATATTATTAGATATTGTCGAGTGCCTGGCTGATGTCGGCGATGAGGTCGTCGGCATTTTCGATACCGCAGGAGAAACGAACAAGGTCGGGTGATACTCCTGCCGCTTCGAGCTCGGCATCGGTCATCTGGCGGTGGGTTGCGCTTGCGGGATGCAGGCAGCAGGTACGTGCATCGGCAACGTGGGTTTCGATTGCGGCAAGTTTAAGTCCTGCCATGAATTTTTCGGCAGCGGCTCTGCCACCCTTTACGCCGAAGCTGACTACGCCGCAGGTGCCATTCGGCATATATTTCTGAGCCAAATCGTAGTATTTATCACCCTCGAGGGACGGATATCTTACCCACTCGATGCGGTCGTCATTTTTAAGGAAGGTTGCTACTGCGAGGGCATTTTCACAATGACGCTTCATACGAACGTGTAAGCTTTCGAGGCCCATATTGAGCAGGAATGCACTTTGCGGCGACTGTATAGAGCCGAGGTCGCGCATAAGCTGAGCGGTTGCCTTTGTAATATATGCACCTTCGAGTCCGAAACGCTCGGTATAGGTTACGCCGTGATAGCTGTCGTCCGGTGTGCAAAGTCCAGCAAACTTTTCGGGATATTTGGTCCAGTCAAACTTACCGCTATCGACGATGCAACCACCTACTGCGGCTCCGTGACCGTCCATATACTTTGTAGTAGAATGGGTAACGATATCGGCTCCCCATTCAATCGGGCGGCAGTTTACCGGCGTTGCAAAGGTATTATCGATAATAAGCGGTACTCCGTGAGCGTGGGCAACCTTTGCAAACTTTTCGATATCGAGAACGTTAAGTGCAGGATTAGCCACAGTTTCGCCAAACATCGCCTTTGTATTCGGGCGGAAGGCGGCATTAAGTTCCTCCTCGCTGGCATCGGGTGAAACGAAGGTAAATTCGATACCCATACGGCTCATTGTTACGGCAAAAAGGTTATACGTTCCGCCATAAATTGCCGACGAGGCAACAACGTGGTCACCGCAGGATGCGATATTAAAAACGGCATAGAATGACGCCGCCTGACCCGACGAGGTAAGCATTGCCGCTGTACCGCCCTCCATTTCGCAAATCTTTGCTGCTACGTGGTCGCAGGTCGGATTCTGAAGTCGGGAATAGAAATAGCCGCTTGCTTCCAGGTCAAAAAGCTTTGCCATTTCGGGACTTGATTCGTACTTAAATGTTGTGCTCTGGATAATCGGAATCTGACGGGGTTCACCATTTTTTGGCGTATAGCCGCCCTGAACGCATTTGGTTTCGATTTTATAACTCATATTCTTTTTCACCTCATAAAAAAGTGTAATTTATCTAACAAAAAAAGCGCACTCGTCCAACGGCATCGAAACATATCTTCTTTCGATGCGATAATAAGGACGAAACTGCGCGCTTCGTGTTACCACCTTAATTCGTCCGATTCCTCGCGAAAAGGGACCTCTGCGGGTACTAGCATACCCCGACGCTGTAATGGGCGTTCCCATCGTAGTCTATGCAAGAAATTGCAGTCGGTACGCGGCTCCGAGACCATTTTCAATATCAAAAAGCGTACTTCTTTTCAGCTACCGAAGCTCTCTGGTTAAACGCTTTTGTTAATACCTACTCTTCTCTTCTCAGCCATTTTTCATTTGGTTGTCATTATACTATGCCATTTGCCGTTTGTCAACAGTTTTTGATGGGTTTATCCTTCGTATTCGTAAACGTCCATATATCTGAGCTTAAACAGATTGATTTCGTGCAAGCGGTCGATTCGCTTTTTGGTTTCGGCGTCGGGCTCGATTCCCTCGCGGATATATTTATCGAGAGTTTCGTAAGTGAAGCCGAGCTTGTCCTCGTCGGTTTGGCCGCAAAGTCCGTCGATTGGCGGCTTTTTTACAAATTTTTCGGGCAGACCGAGGTAACTTCCTATCGCGATAACCTCGCCCACAGTGAAATTGGAAAGAGGTGCAAAATCGCCTACGCTGTCGCCGTAGCGGGTTGAGTATCCGACCCAATCCTCCGACAGATTGCAGGTATTTGCCACGCGGCCATTCTGCGACTGGGCTACGGCGTAAACGGTAGCCATTCTAACCCTTGCGGGAAGGTTAAAGCGCGACTGGTCGGTGATTTCCATTGTAGCGGAAATTTCGTCGGTGATGGCGGCAACGGCTGGACCAACGTTTACCGTATAATTCCTGATTCCGAGGAATTCGCAAAGCTCGATTGAATAATCAATGTCGCTCTGTACCCCTTGAGGCATGAGAACGCCAATTACCCTATCCTTACCAAGCGCGGCAACACAAAGTGCGGCCACTACCGAGCTATCCTTTCCGCCCGAAATGCCAAGCACCGCGTTACAGTCCTTACCATTGTTTGCGAACCATTCTCTTATCCAATTTATGCAACCGTTGGTTGCCTTTTCTACGTCGAAATTATACATTTTTTCGTCAACCTTTATTTTATTATTTATCGCGTGGCTTTCTGAGTCCCATTTGTTCGGTAAAGGAGATTCGTGCCAGTCCCATTCGGTAGCCAAGCGCGTAAACCACCGGCTCGGTAAACACCGTCAGCGCAATCACTATTACGGCAGACAAGCTCTGCTCTGTTATGGTGAGGGTTGGGGGTAAAAGCGTCTGGCACAAGGAAAAATAGGGTGAATTTATCATTCTAAAAATAGACAGATATGTCGGTGGCACTATCGAAAAATGAGCCAAAATCAGCGCAACCGAGCAAAGAATATACGGCACCGATACAATCAGCCCAATTTTCAGTCCCTTTAATTCGTCGCGTTTAATGTGGCCGTAGTTTATACGGTTATAGTCATTAAATCCGACGTCATAAATTCGCAAATAGGGCAAAACGAGTATGATACCCAAGCAAAACATCTGCGCCAAAATAACGCCAAACTTGTTATTTAAAATAGCAACAAGCGAGGTAGATACGATAAGGCACATTATTCTATACGCAAGTGACCAGATAAACATTCTGATACTGTAAAAACCGATACCACTTTTATTCATTTTGCTGTCCTTTTCCTTTTTTAGATCAAATTTATTTAATTATAGCACCTTATCCCCGCTATATCAAATCATTTTTCGCTTTGCCGCTGAATTTACGCCCAAAATGCCGCCAAGCGCTCCCGAAAGGGTCATTACGATAAACTTGATGAGAGTAAATGCGGTGAGCGGTCCCTCGGACGCAAAAAGGGATACAATAAGCGTAATCGCAAAGACGGTAAAGCCGGTAAGTGCGCCGATTATTATTCCCTGCTCACGCATTGTTTTTGCCGCGGCAACTGCGCCGACGAATGAGCCGAGCCCCGACGCGACAAGGGCAATAGGCATTGCGGCCGTTTTTGGCATATCGCGAATGACAAAAAACAAGGCGCTGATTAAAATTACTGCGGTCGTGACAATAACTGCGGTAACCGTGCCGACAATAAGCGGTCGTAAATATTTATTCTGTGGCTCCGACTTTCTCTTTTTGTTCATATAAAAAACCTCCCGAATATACTTTCGTTTATAAAAGCATATTCGGGAGATAAATTGATTATGTCAGATTATTCGTGAATGGTCAAATTCTGTCCAACGGCTGAACGCTGAATCTGAATCTTTGAACGGTCGCCGGATGACTCGATAACAAGACTATCCTCTTTGAGCGAAACAACACGGCCGTAAATTCCGCCGATGGTGATGATTTCGTCGCCGATTTGAAGACTGTCTCTCATCTGCTTTTCCTTTTTCTGCTGCTTCTTTTGCGGACGGATGAGCATAAAGTACATAAGGGCAACAAAGCCGACAATCATAATGAGTGAGCCCCACATGCTGCCCTGCGGTGCTTCTCCTGCGCCGCTTCCGTTAGAAGCTGTTAAAAGAATATAATCCATTTTTATTATTCCTCCTGTGAATTAACTAATATTTTTATTATTATACACCAAATTGTCCCGTATGTAAAGAGTTATTCGAAATCAACCGTTTCGTTAAGCTCGGCCGACCTGAATGCCGCCTCCATCAGCTTAAACACCCTCATTACGCTATCATTGGAAATTGCCTGCTCGGTCTTTCCTTCAATGGTCGTCATTATGTTATGGTAAAAGTCGCGCAGGTCAGTTTCTACGGCTGGTAATTCCATTCGTTTAATCGTATCCTCGCGTCGAGGTGCCATTGTTTTTGTAATTCCGCTGGCGGTAAGCACCGGCTCAACCTCGCCTGCATCTCCGATACTTTTTACGATTTCGCCATCGTTTGCCTTCCATCCGCGGATAATCGCCGAGCCATCGCGACCGAGCATATACCAATGGGGCAATTCGATAAAATTAGATGTTGCGACCTCGACAACAGCAAGGAGACCACTTTCAAAAGTAAGCCAAACAGTCACTCCATCGTCGCAAAGCTCGTTTGTAACGTGTTCGAGGCGACAATACACCTTTTTAATCTTTTCAGGAATAAGTTGGAGGGTTTGGTCGAGCAGATGGACGCCCCAATCGAGCATCATTCCGCCGCCAAATTCGGGCTGACTGCGCCAATCCTTTGGTATTCCGTTGCAGCCCTGTACCCTGCGCTCAAAACGATGGACAGGACCAAGCTCATCCTCGTCATAAATCTTTTTCATTACGCGAAAATCGGCATCGTAGCGTCTATTTTGATGCACGGTAAAAATTCGTCCGCATTCACCCGCAACCCTTATCATATCGGCGAGCTCATCCGAATTCATGGCAGCCGGCTTTTCGCAAACGACGTGCTTTCCTGCGCGGAGTGCCGCCACAGTCAAGCGATGATGCGAATCGTTAGGAGTTGCGACGGTGATTATATCAATTTCGGGATCGGAAAGCATTTCGTCATAGCTTTTATAGGCGTGAAAGCCCTTTTCCTTGGCGAAATCAATTCGGGCATCGGCAATGTCAAATATGCCGCCTACCTCGATATTTTCGATTTCTGCAATCGTTTTGGTATGGGAATACCCCTGACCGCCAAAGCCGACAATGCCAACCTTATACGTCTTTTTCACCTTGCATCAACTCCAAAGCATTTTTTTAATTATATCACGACCCTGGCGCAAAAACAATCGGTGAAAATATTTCTTTATAAAAAATTCCGCCGAAAGCGTCTTCGACGGAATTTATATCATTTCTTCGGTTTCATTCGCTTGTCAGCGTTGGCAGGGTTGTTGAGCAGACGACCCCTTTCGGAGAATCGGGAGCCGTGACAGGAGCAGTCCCACGAATGCTCGGCTTGGTTGTATTTCAGCGCACAACCGAGGTGCGGACAGCGTGGTGCGGTTGGTGTGAGGATGCCGACCAGCGCCTCGAAAATATTGATAAAGAGCTGTGGTCGCAACATACATCGACTCGGTGAAAACACATGTACATAAGGATTTTCCTTTCCCTGCACCAAATCGGTCAAAAGCATTGCCGCAATCATTGACGAGGTCATACCCCATTTATTAAAGCCGGTTGCGACAAACAGATTGGGAGTGCGCCGCGAATATTTGCCGATATAGGCGATGTCGTCGAGGGTCATGCAGTCCTGGGTTGCGTATTTAGCAACCACTCGCGAGTCGGCATAATATTTTTCACGAAAACGGTTAAGCTCCTCCCAATTTCCACCCTTTTTGCCCGTACGGTGATCACCGCCGCCGATGAGCAAATGACCATTATAATTTCGGAATGACATCCCGTTTTTTGCCTCGTCAACGTAGATTCCGTCGAGCTCGGCGGCATTTTTGACCGCCAAAATGTAGGAACGATGCTGATACATTTTTAGGAAATATCCGCCGTGTTTATTGAGAAACGGAAAATGGGTTGCGACAATCGCCTTTTTGAAACGGATGCTTCCATTTTTGGTCACGGCGAGGTTGGGACCCAGCTCGGTGACGCGGGTATTTTCATAAATCGGCAGGTCCTTTGCGATGGCAAAGGCGAATTTCAGCGGATTGAACTGTGCCTGATTTTTCACCCTCACTGCGCCTTTGACCGCAAAAGGAAGCGGCGTTTTTTCGACAAATTCGGCGGGAAAACCGAGTTTATTTATTGCCGCGACCTCTTTTTTGAGCTTTTCGGCATCGCAAAGGGTGTAAAGGTAAGCGTCAACCTTTTTGTAATCGCAGTCAATATTTTCACAAAGCTCGCAACATTTTTCCATAGCGTCGGTTTACGCTTTGAGATACAGACGGGCAAAATCGATGCCAAATCGTCTTATCATTCGGTCGTATATCGCACCGTGTTGCAAGGTGATTTTTGCCGTTGTGTTTGCCGTCGTTGCGCCACAAATCCTCTCCGCCTCAACCAAAATACAGTCAATACCCTTTTCCCTCATCATATATGCCGAAAGCAGCCCAGCAAGTCCGCCGCCGATGATTAAAACGTCGGTTTTGCGCTCACCTTTCAGCGTGTCAAATTGCGGCCGCTCGACCGACCTTTCCCAAATCGACTCCATTTTACCACCCTCACTTTTTCGGTAGTATGTGCGGATTTGAGGAAAATATGAGGAGCGGAAAAGAAATACCTCCGCCATTAAAAGGGCGGAGGTATTTGTCACAAAATAGATATATTATCGTACTTTCTTTAAAATTCGAGAGAAAAACTTGTTTCGATTATCTCGAATTTTGATGCTTCATTATTAAATTTCAATACTGTCGTGGCACTGCCGATTCCGTCGCTATGTCCAATTAACGACACGTACTGGCGACCCACGATTTCATAAACTCCATCTTTATCTATGTCAACCGGCGAAAATTCGTAAAAGCTGTCAACAAGTATTTCCTGCTCCACAGGATCCCCATTTTTGTCATACCAGGAATCGAAATAATCGTCCTTTCTATCTTCAAGACGGAACTGTTCGCTATACTTGGTAATTTCATTTTCTATTACAAATTTTCTGTCTTTTAAAATCTTTATAGAAAAACCTGTATTGAAATCATTTGTGCCATTATCGGAACAAAACATTTCGACCAATTTGTTATCATCGAAATTAAACACACGGGATAAATACTGCCCTGCTCCTCCGGTCATTCCTACACATTCGTGTAACAAAATCTCCTTATCCCCGTCGCCGTCAAAATCACACAACTCAATATTTCCCGAATAACAAGCTTGGTCCTCCCATTTTGAAAGGTCTTCAACAACTATTTTATCATTGGTTACCACCACCAAATAATGATCCGACGTTCCGCGGTTGCCTCCGTAACGGTCATCAGCCAAAAGATAAACCTGCCCGTATATATCATTGTCTAAAAGTTCATTTGCCGATGTTTCCCGAATAAAAACATTGTTGAGATTAGCTTCGGGTATCGAAACTCGCAGCATATTATCTGCATCAAAGGACGTTTGAAATGCGGTGAGCTCCTGATGCTCTCGGTAATTCTCTTTTTTATTATCGGCTTCGCTTGTTTTAGTTCCCTCCGCCTTACACGAACACAAACAACCCAAAATTAAAAGTATAGATATTATGACAGTCATCATTTTTCTCATCGCTTTCGCCTCCCTAAATTTATTATAGCACCCCCACAATATGATGCAATTAAAGCGTAAAACTATTTTCACTCATTCCATTTGTTTACCGCATTAACTCTTTTTTCAAGCTCTTTTATCAATATTTCAGAATCCTTTGGCGAGTTGTTTTTTTCCTTTGCGCCAATATATATTTCATAAACAACAAATAAGGTGAAAAGCAAATTAATAAATCGCGCAGTTTTATACCCGCTTATAAAAGCAAATATTGTACCAATTAAAATAAGTATCTAACTAATCAATTTTAAAACATTACTAAATTTACTGAATCTCGTGTAATATGATACGTATGTTTTTCCGTCCTGCTCAATAATGTCGGCGTTAAGATAAATAGAAATCAGCTTCTCAACACGCCTTGTTGGAGGGTTAGTGATAAAAATTTCACCCTTTGACGTGCAATTAAATTGAATTGCCTTTTCGCCGCTTATGTTTTCGCGACAAACGCCCTGCAATTGCATAAACCTATCTATCGCATCCCTCTTTGTTGCGAATATTTCGAATTTGCCTTGTGCAATTTTCTTCATGCGTAACCACCGCCTTATAGCTTAAAAATGACAAAGCCGCAAAAAGTATTGATTATTCATTAGATTCCTAATTATCCCATTCTCTCAATCTTTGTACCATCAATTTTTACGCGGTAAAGATTGTCATTCTCATGTTCGTTTTGAAAATATATCCAGCCATCTACAACATTGATAAAACCATCTGCGTGATTTAAATAATTATATTCATATATTTTTGTTTTCTGACTGCCATCAAACCTCATTCTGCCAAATGAAGAAATCACATCGGAACCATAACGAAAATCATGCTCAAGATAATAAACCCATCCATCATAGCCGTTTAAAAAAGCATATTGAGTATTGTTAGTTTGAAAAGAATGGTATCCACTTCCATTAAGGTTCACACTAAAAATATTTTCATTATTACTTACGACTACTAACTTATTTCCTGCTAAAGTGAGATAGTTACCAACAAAACCTGCACAAAGCATTGTTTCACCCGTGCCATCAATCTTACATTTATAAACTATCCCCTCTGATGATTCTGTAAAATAAACGTACCCTTTGTTTATAATATAATCTCGGCATTGTTTACTGGTAATCTGCTTTACCGAACTGCCGTCGCTCTTCATTCTATAAAGTTTTCCACCCCAATATTGATCTGTATAATAAATCCAATCACCATCGACATAAACTTTATAGCTTGTAACATTACTTATCTTGGTTTTTCCTGTGCCATCAATCCTTACTTTGTGAATTCCACCAACCGTACCATCCACAAAGTATATCCACTCGCCGACAACATTTAAGGACACTGCAGAATAATTACAAATGAGTTGTAATTCGCTTCTATCTTTCCTCATTCTGTATATAGCAGAATCACTTCCAGCGAAATAAACCCAATTTCCTTGCGTGGTTACTTTACCAAATCTATTGGCGTTTGAAGTTGTTGTGCCTGCCTTATTAGCCACCCCTGCACTAATTACGACATTAATAGCCGAATATCTGTCAGTTTGATCATGCTCTTTAATATCTTGCGAAATTATATATCCTTCTTTTATGGTATTGCTAAACTGGATTTTATTCTCAGTTTGAAGATATAAGTCGGCATTTTTTAAAGTCTGCTCTGCTTTTTTCAGCGACATTCCTTTAATATTAGGTACTTCAACAAGGTCGCGGCCCTTGCTTATTATAAGCTTTATTGTAGAGCCCTTATCGGCCTGTTCACCTGCTAAAACACTTTGGGCAATAACATTTCCTTCGGTTATTGTTTTACTGAATTGTTCTTCAGTAACCACAGAAAAACCAAGTTTTTTTAGCGTATCATTAGCATCTTCTAAACTGCTATTTTTAACGTCAGGAAGCGTAATCTGCTCTATCCCCTTGCTTACAATAATGGTTATAGAAGTATTATATTTAACATCACTGCCTACTTCAATATTCTGAGAAATTACAATATCTTTTAAAACTGTATCGTTATATTCATACAACGTTTTTGCTTTTAGACCTGCTTCATTAAGGATCTTTGTAGCTGTAGTTATGTTTTTTCCGGAAATTTGAGGAACAACGACACTCCTATTGAAGTAAAAAATTAGAAAAATTGTTGCTGCAAGAAGGAGAGATGCACTTACAATTAAACAATATTTAATTTTGATTTTTTTCATTTCATCACCGCCTTGGGTTAATTATAGCACATCGAAAGTTGTAGGTGCAAGTAAATTGACAATTTTTTACACATATCAGTTATGCAACGCATAAACTGTTATGAGGTGAGTTTATGAAACAAAAGCCGATATTACCCGACGCCGTAGCGATTGTTAGTGGGTCGGATGCCTATCCACACTTGCATGGACAGGTAAGATTTTTTGAGCGACAGAATTGTGTTCTGGTACAAGCT
>JAFOCH010000044.1 GCA_017381395.1 Clostridia bacterium | reverse complement strand
TGTCAAAAAACCGGGTCGCTTCCTTTGCAATCGGTGTATCGGCGAGTGAAATCGTTCCGTCAATAACGGTGGTCGAACTGCCATTTTCACATGAGCAAAGGGTAAATATCAAGCAAATTAAAAGAATGCTAGCAATTATCTTTTTCATAATTATCAAGTCCTTTCGGGTCACAATAGCCGCTTGGCTCATATGTATTATACCATATTACATAAAGATCGCAATATAATTTCTGTTTCCGTTGCAAAAAAGGCTGCCCAATTATTGAGCAGCTCTTTTCACATTATTAAAAAAATTGAGCAAAAGTACAATTTGGTGGATTTAGGGGCTTATAATACTTAACGTTGCCATACCACTGCCGGGAAGGGTAATCTTGAGTGTGACCTTTCCTTTGAAATAATAGAGGTTTAACCTGCGGCCGCAGTCCTCATTTGTTGTTTCTCTTGTTGTAGTATGGCCCGTCGAGTCGGTTGCGGTAATGGTAAACTTATTACCGAAACCATACGCATTTATAATCAATTGTCTGATTTCCTTGGATGTGAAGGTGATGGTTTTTTCGTTTGTTTCGCCCAACACAAAGCCCAGCTTTAAAGGAAATTCAGCATCCGTCACGTCGTCAAGATGGATGTCGTCGCCATTGTCTATGGTTTCAACCTCACATGTGGCAATGTTAAGGATTTCGGAGCCGACAATTTCGTATTCGCCCGGCGCAAGAAAACGACTAGTGCTAGTCCAATCATCTTCGCAACCAATCGAGTATTCTGCTATTTTCACGCCGTCCTTTTTTATGTAAATGTCACCTGGATAATCACCTTGGTAATCATATAATCCAATATAATACAGGCCATATTTTGTAATATTAACCTTGAATTTTGCCTCGTTGTTTTCGTTTGAGAAGTTAGTAACCCCACCGCCGTCAACCTTTACCTCACGAATCCCGTGAGTTTCGGGAATAAATGTCCAATGGACTCTAAATTTCTCTGATTTTTTATAGCTTTTTTTGAATTTTATTTGCACGGTGAGTTTGCCTTTTTTTGCATGTGCAAGATACTTCTCGTCGGGAAACGTAGGGGGAATTTCCTTACCGTCAGCATCAAAAAAGAAATATTTGTCATCTACATCTTTAAACGATTCGTCGTCAAAGATCTGATATGTATAAAAATCTATATACCCGTTTTCGGGAAGATCAAAGTCAATTTTAATCGTGTCGGTGCCATTTGCTTTAATGTCTTCGATTCCGCGCTTTATATCAGGTATTTCCTCGTGTGAATAGCTTTCGTCAATAACAATCGTCGAGTCAAAGATTCCACACGAGCAGAGGGAAAATATAAGGCGAATTGCAAGAACGGCTGCAACTAATTTTTTCATAATTATCAAGTCCTTTTGGGTTGCAGCCGATTGGCTGGATAGGGCACAATTATACAACTGTTTTTTTCAATATGTAATATAAAATATGCTCAAATTGCTACTGTTTACAATAAATTAAAAAAACACCTACTCGACCGACGAGTAGGTGTTATATGCAATTATTTGTAAGCGATGATTATTCCGCCGCGCTCGGCATAGAAGCTGTCGAGTCCTTTTGTTTCGCGGAAGGAAATCTCGGCATTTTGCCATTTTTCTAGGATTGCACTTTTCAGCTTTTCGGCAAAGGGCAGGTTTTTGCAGTGGCTGATAATTGCTCTGGCTCCTGTAAATCCGCGCTCAATCATATCGCCAATGATGATTGAAATTGCCTTTTCGGGGCCTCTCGATTTGCCTTTCATGGCGATTGTGCCCTGATCGCTCGCAATGCCGATTCCCCACATTCCGAGCTTTCGTGCGACAAATCCGGTCAGTCGGCTCATTCGTCCGTTTTTGACCAGATTGTCAAAGGAGCAGAGGGCAAATGCTGTTTTTGTCTGGGCCAGAATTTCATTGGCTTTTTTCACAACCTCGTCAAAGGAAAGTCCCGATTTGATGAGCTTTACCAGTTCCTCGATGCAGATTACAAGCTCGGGACCGGTTGAACGTGAGTCGAGAATAGCGACCTTTTTATTTTCGTCGGTTACCATCTCTTTTGCTACAACGGCGCTGTTATAGCTGCCCGAAAGATTGGACGAAATGGTGATTGCAATAGCGTTTTCGGCTTCGTCGTACTCGTTTAGCCAGGCCGCAGGGGAGGGACAGGCCGAGCCGCAAGCAGTTGCACAGTTTTCCATAGCCGAAATCATTTTATCGACGTCCAGGTTTTCGTCGTCTATGTATTCCTCGTTGCCGATGTTGAGAATAAAGGGAATGGTAGTAAAGTCAACCTCGTCGCAGGCAACATCCTTTTTTATAAGGTCGCAGCACGAGTCCGAAATAATTTTCCATTTCATAATATATACCGCCTTTGTTGTTTGGGTTTGTGTTTTATTATAGTTTGGAGTTGCTTATGGCTACGCAGTGTCAACGCCCTGTTGTGCGGCGTAAAATCACACCAAGCCAACTTCCCACCTATTATATTCATAATTATACGCAACAGTGCCGTTTAGTTCAAACTACCCTTGCGATTTTTATCTATACTAAAAATAAACGGACGGTAGAGTTGCCTTTTGTCGACTCTACTGCTAGGAGAGTTGGTGGTTTTTTCTTGATTTTAAGCGGTTTTTAGTGCGTCTGAATAAATTAAGCCGCGATTCACACTATTTTAGTTTTAATTTTGCGACAGTTATGATATAATGTATTATACAACATTTATGAAAGGGGAAAAGGTCGACTTTTGATAGGATTATTGTGCGAATTAAATAGACGTGCTTAGTTTTTTGGTCGGCTTTGATAAAAAAAGAGATATGAGAATTTGTATTTTTGGCAGCGCGTCGGACGACATCGACCGCTTATATATTGAAGCGGGAGAAAAGCTCGGCGAAATGCTCGGCAAAAAGGGACATTCCCTCGTTTTCGGTGCAGGAAACAGCGGAATGATGGGCGCAGTTGCGCGCGGATTTCACCGCACAGGAGCCGAAATAGTCGGCGTTGTGCCTTCATTCTTTCCCGACGGAGTCCTTTTTCCGCAT
>JAFOCH010000043.1 GCA_017381395.1 Clostridia bacterium | reverse complement strand
TCGCCATCATTAAAAATTTCAACCAAATCGACATTATCCTGAATGTTGAATTTTTTTCTGAGTCCAACTGGGATTACTATTCGACCAAGTTCGTCAACTTTTCTAACAATTCCTGTAGATTTCATCTCATGACTCTCCTTTGCTTCAAAATTCATACAACATCCATAATTTATCACATAAAATCCCTTGTGTCAACCGAATTTGTTAAAATTTTATCGAGTAGGACAAATAAAGATAAAATGCGACAAATTATATGTGTTTCGAGTTAAAAATGTATACCACGGCCAAACTTATTAGGTTATAAACAATGAGTGAAATATAGCTGAATAAACCAATGGAACCGGTAGCTGCAGATATTCCAAAAATCATAAATGCAAGCGCTGTAATTATGAACTGGGCGATGACCAAATAGCGCAAAAACTTGATAAGATTTATTGACGAAATAATGCCGCTCAAATAACCCTTAATATTGTCGCAAATTATTGTTGCGTTATTGGATGTATTTGCTTTGTCCATTATGATTTCCGACTCGTGAGAAGCAATCTTTACACTGTCACGATCTATGCCGTAATAATCAGCAACCATATCCTCGGTGATGTTAGGATCACATGTCTTTACAAGCAAAGTTAAACCTGAATTGAAAACCTTTTTTACATAGTACGAAAGCGACGGATCGGCATTATAACCAACAACAAAAAGTGCTGAAAGTTTTCCCTCGGACGACATGTACACCGGGAAATAACCGTTCATAAATATCTTTCTGTCAACTTCAATGGATGGAACCTCAATATTATGAGTTTCCATAATAGTTCGGCTGCCGATAAGTGTCTTTCGTCCGCCAACCCAGCCGGACAGCCCCATTCTGTCCTCATAATTGACAGAATCAACCGCGGGAATCGATTCTCCCTCGGCAATATCGTTAAATATGTTCATCATAGGGCTATTTGCCGCAGAAAGTAGCGCAGATGCATCAACAATTGCCCTATCGAGAGAAAGTCCGCCAAACGTCTTGATATTATATAACTTAACGTTGTTTTTGTTAAATAAATCAGATGCGTCAACTGTCACAACGTTTGTATTATCGATGTTTTCGGCCGAGCTGTAACCAAACAAGGTGACACGATATTTTTTGAGTGCACCATTAACCCTTCTAATCGATACAATCGTCATAATAAGGGCGCTTAACGGCGAAGCAATCGCCAGTCCAAAGCAGAATCCAAAAATCGCTAAGCCGGCATTTTTACACGATACGGCGAATATCACAGCTAAGATTAATGAAGCAATAACTGTACCTAAATAAAATCTCTTTACATATCCTTCAAACGCACCAAATGACACTGAATTTTTAACAAATTCAGTAATAAAAGGCGTCTTTTTTTGATATGCGATTCGGTAATCAATTTCATCCTTCAAATCAATGATTTTATTAGATTCATTCTTTTCAACAAACGAAACAATGTTCTTTTCGTCCTCGTTGCAGATAAGATCAAAATTAGTGGAAATATCATTAACTCTGATTAACTTCGCAAGACTGAATATACCAAATATCACTGCACTTACAAGCGCAAAGTTTACACTTCCAACGTTCACCGACAATATACCAAACAAACTCTGTACAACCGAAGCGACTGTAAGAGTAGCAGGCATCAAATCGGCTTTAAAATCGTTATCTTTTATAGACACAAACGACATCGAGCTTTTGAAATTCACTACAAGCAAAATCAAAGCTAACACTGCCGAGCATGTCCAATATCCAACGGTGCCAAAAAAGTCACTGGAAACTAATATTCCTGCGCTAAGACACAATAAAATAAGTGATATAACAAACGATACCGACATTTTTAAAATATTGGTTTGCTTCTCTTTTTTTATAGCTAGATCAACATCGTAATCATCATCTATATCGTTATACTCAACCGAATTCAAATAATCGCGTTCAAAGTGACCTACAATTTTCAATTTGGGAGAAATATCAGTGGGAATTTCGTCATCCAATCCTTCAAAATCGTTATATACAGGATTAGGCATATTATCAAAATCGTTATCCTCATAATGTTCGATTTCGGGTAAGTCAAAGCCGATATCATCGTCATATTCATTATCATTCTGATAAGTGAACTGAATATCCAAATCATCATCAAATTCATCGTCAAAAGTTTCGTAACTATTGTCAATTTCTGTCTCGAATTCGATTTCATCTACACAGCCATCATTATCAATAAATCCGTCAATATCGGGCAAATCATTAACAAAATCAGTATCAAATGAATATTGCTCTTGATCGTCAAACTCATTATTTGTTTGAATTATCTCTTCAACATCCTGAACAAAAAGAGGCTGAACCGGAATATCAGATTCGGCAGAAATTTCAGCAACATAATCACTATAGATCAAATCAATTTCTTCGATAATTTCCAGTGGTTGAACAGGAATATCTACATCATCAGTTTCTGCATATTCTGCATCGTTCACAATGTCATTTTCATCGTTTTCAAATTCAATTTCGGGTATCTCAGCAGCTGAAAAATCATATACTTCATCAATCGATAATGATTCCACATGTTGAGGACTCTCGTATGTATCATCAGACCCAAAAATATCCTCTAAAACAATGGTATCTTCGTAATCGTCGTTTGTTTCAGTTGCACCATTAATAACATCAGTCATATCAAGCGCAGTATTTTGATCCAAAGCATTGTTATCGTTGTGCTTTTCGACTGATTGATCATCTGTATCAATGGTTTCGTCAACTTTATTTTCGTCACTTTTTCTATTTCTAAGCTTTTCAAAAAGCATTTGAGCCGCATTTGAATAATTTTTTTCATTATCTGTTTCAAGGTCGGCCTGCTTAACCGCATCAGGTTCAAACTTAAACTTAATTTCCTCCGCCTCGTCAATATCCGGCTTAAATTTAAAAGTTTTTCTACCCTTCATCAGCTCCTCGGCGGTGATTGCGTGTGGAGCAGTTCTGACAGCAGCATTTTGAGCAGCGTGCTTTTCCCTATTCAGGTCAAAGATTGTCTGCTCGCGTTCAATTGATTTATCCTTAATTATTTCTTCGTTGATTCTATTTCTTTTAATTGATGAATTTTTCTTTTCATTGGATGATGATAATGTTGCAAGGTCGAAAGAATCATCTTCATTAGTCAAAACATTAACTGCTTCAATTTCATCTAATGGTGTATCAAAATCAAAATTGAGACCATTTTTTTCATCAAAATTCATATCAATTTCTCCTGAAAATCAATTTTTATATTTTGCAATTTCGTACATGAATATTCCAGCCGCAACGGATGCATTGAGCGAGGTTATGTGTCCCTTCATCGGCAGAGATAAAATTACGTCACAGTTTTCATTAACAATTCTGCTAATCCCTTTTCCCTCACTGCCAATTACAAGAGCGACTGGGCCGCTAAAATCGACCTTATCGTACGGCTCGCCGTCCATATCAGCACCATAAACCCATACACCTGATTCCTTCAATTCCTTGATGGCAGCAGTAATATTAGCTACGCGCGCTACCTTCATATATTCAAGCGCACCACAGGCGGATTTACCAACAGCATAGTTTAAGCCAACACTTCTTCTCTTTGGAATGATAATTCCGTGCACACCGCAGCATTCGGCGGTTCTTATAATTGCTCCTAAATTATACGGGTCCTCAATACCGTCACAGATAATTATAAACGGATCCTCGCCCTTTTCGTTAGCATAGTTCAAAAGATCTGCAACATTGCAATATTCATGCATAGCGGCATAAGCAACCACGCCCTGATGATTCGCTCCCGAACAAATACTATTGATTTTTTCGGATGCTACGTACTTGATAGGTACTTTTTTATCGGATGCTTTTGCAATAATTGGGTTTATGCTACCGCTTTTATTGCCTTTTTCTATTAAAATTCGGTCAATTTCTCTGTTTGAATTGAGCAATTCAAGCACCGAGTTGCGACCAATTAAGATATTATCTTCCTCAGATTTACAAATTCTAGACATAATTCACCAACTTATATAGTTTTACAAATTGATTATATCACACATTTTGTGAAAACAAAAGCAAAAAATGATAAAATTTTAGTATATATTGTGTTTTTTCTTAAAATTTAAAATAAAAATACTGAAAATATCAAAAAAAAGCGTGACAAACGGTTACATTTGTGATATAATCTCACAAAACCCACCTGAAATGAAGCGATAACATGAAAAAAATTTATAAGTGTAAAAACGGTATTATAATGATTATTCCCGATGGCGCAGAAATTAATTTCGAGTTAATTGCTACAGCATCGGCTGTAATAAACCCTCTGGACGATTTAACAAAGCGTCAACGTCAAATTATCGAAATGGTGCTTAGCGGCGTTTCTAACAAAGTTATTGCTAATGAACTACTTATATCGGTAGGCACGGTAAAGAGAATTATTTATAACGCATACAAAATACTTGGCGTAAATAGCAGAGTTGAGCTAATTAGGTTAGTTAATGCCTATAATTACTAAAAAATGTAGAAATCCTTTTTTAAATGTGTTATTGTATTTAATAATAACGATAAAAGAAGGGCGAATATGTTAGGTGTTATAGTTAATGTAATTACAGTAATTCTGGGTAGTTTAGTCGGCCTTTTATTTAAAAAAGGCATACCCGAAAGAATATCAAATGCTGTTATGACCGGTATTGGACTATGCACAGTATATATCGGCATATCAAGTGTTATCGAATGTAAAGATCCGCTTACGATGATTATATCAATCGTTTTAGGTGTAGCAATCGGTACTTTACTAAGAATTGATGACGGAATAAATAAAATCGGTTCATTCATATCGAGCAAATTTAAAAAATCGTGTAAAAATTCCACAGTAGCGGAAGGATTTGTTGCCGCTTGTCTTGTTTTTTGCATTGGCGCAATGACCATCACCGGCTCGATTGAAGCAGGTTTAAATAACAATAACGAAATTCTTTATACCAAATCATTGCTTGACCTGATTTCGTCAGCAATGCTTTCGGTAAGCTTGGGAATCGGAGTTATATTTGCCGCGTTATTTGTGCTTGTTTTTCAAGGTGGTTTGGTCCTTTTATCCCAATTACTTTCAGGAGCGCTCACCGACCCTGCAATTATCACGTCGATTACAAGTACAGGCGGATTACTGATTTTGGCACTTGGGCTTAATATAATCAGTGTAACTAAGATTAAGGTAGCCGATTATTTACCAGCGATTGTTATTTCCCCATTTGTGTATTCATTATTACAAATGATTATGGGTTGACATACCGGTTTTTGAGTATTATAATGTTTAAAAAATTCAACAGAGTAGGTTTGCAAGCGTTAAGTGTCGTGTGAACGGGGAGTTGTCACATGAACGAAAAGATTTCTTGCGATGAGCAAACCGCATCCCGCTGTGTAAATCATAAGGAAATAAACTTCTTATAATTGCAGCTTTCAGGATGTTATTATAAGGAGGTTTATTTATTTTGAAAACATTTTTAAAATCAAGATTTTCTGTTGTAAACTACAAGTTGTTCGATTTTATAATAATCGCACTGTTTATCGCATTGGAAATTGTTTTTGACCGATTTTTATCCATCAATCAGTGGAATATTAAGATTGGTATTGGCTTTTTACCTACTGCGATTATTGCCTACCGTTACGGAGTTACAGGCGCTATTATTACAGCAGCTATGTCCGATTTTATCGGTGCGATATTATTTCCTTTTGGCCCGTACTACTTCCCTTTTACCGCAGCTGCGGCAATAAACGGACTGATTCTAGGATTATTTTTGTATAAGAACAGAAGGTTTATTAACGTGTTCCTTTCGGCCTTATTAAGCGGTACAATTTGTACATTATTACTCAACACGCTTTTTATTTGCACATTGTACGGTGGAAATTATATTGCGGTAATGACATCACGAATCCCGCAATTTGCATTTACCCTAGTTGCCGAAATTATTTTGTTTAGATATTTATATGTTTTTGACCTCGCTTTTGGAAAAAAATACTTGTAAAACAAGGTGATAATTTTGTTAAATGAATTATATAATCAAGCTAATACTGCGGCAAAAGAAATTATCGAAACCGCAAAATTAAAAAGCGGAAATATTCTGGTCGTTGGCTGCTCATCGAGTGAAATTGCTGGGCAAAAAATCGGCACATTTTCAAATATTGACGTCGCAAAAGCCGTGTTTAACGGAATTTATGACGCACTGAATGAAAAAGGAATTTATCTCGCTGCTCAGTGTTGTGAGCATTTGAATCGTGCGATTATTATTGAGCGCGAGGCCGTAATCAACCAAGACATTGTTAACGTTGTGCCGATGATAAAGGCAGGCGGTTCATTTGCAACTACGGCGTATAATTTGTTTAATGACCCCGTATCCGTCGAAATGATAAAGGCCGATGCAGGGCTAGATATCGGCGGAACTCTTATTGGAATGCACCTTAAACACGTTGCTGTGCCGGTAAGATTATCAGTTAAATCAATCGGTCAAGCTCCCCTACTCGCCGCCAGAACACGACCGAAATTTATTGGCGGAATACGAGCAAATTACGACGAAAACCTTGGTTAAATAATGATATAAAAAAAGAACTCGTACATTTCGTACGAGTTCTTTTTTATGCTAAATTAGTCGTGCTTTTTAAAGGGGCGTTTTCCGCCGGGCTTTCTCTGAGGACGATCCTCTGAAATATCATTTTCGGGAACCATTCCGTCAAGTTCGATAAGAGCATCGCGACGTGAAAGGTTTACTCTGTCGCGGTCGTCAATTTCGGTAACCTTTACCTTAATCTGATCGCCGACAGTAACAACGTCCTCAACCTTTTCGGTACGCTTAACGTCAAGCTTCGAGATGTGAACGAGTCCTTCGATGCCGGGAGCGATTTCAACGAATGCGCCAAAGTCCATGATACGAGTTACGATACCACGATAGAAGGCACCAACCTCGGGACCGTTTGCAATCATGCCGATAACTTCTTTTGCCGCCTCAGCTTTTGCAAGGTCGAGTGTTGAAATATATACTCTTCCGTCCTCTTCGATATTGATGGTGCAGTCAAACTGCTCCTGGAGCTTCTGAATAACCTTACCCTGCTTACCGATAACGTCACCGATCTTGTCAGGGCTGATCTGAGTTGTAATCATCTTAGGTGCGTAGGGTGAAAGCTCAGCACGGGGCTCGGGAATACACTTGAGCATGATTTCATCAAGGATGTAAAGACGTGCCTTGTGAGTCTTTTCAAGAGCTTCCTTAATGATTTCGGGAGTAAGTCCGTGTACCTTAAGGTCCATCTGGATTGATGTGATACCCTGATGTGTACCTGCAACCTTAAAGTCCATATCGCCATAGAAATCTTCGAGTCCCTGAATGTCAACCATTGTCATAAAGTCGCCGTTGTCGCCTGTGATAAGACCGCAAGAAATACCTGCAACGGGTGCCTTAATCGGAACACCTGCTGCCATAAGAGCAAGTGTAGAGCCACAAACAGAACCCTGTGAGGTTGAGCCGTTTGACGAAAGAACTTCGGATACAACACGAATTGCATACGGGAATTCTTCAACAGACGGAATTACCGGTAAAAGTGACTTTTCAGCCAATGCGCCGTGACCGATTTCGCGACGGCCGGGGCCTCTCGACGGCTTTGTTTCGCCAACAGAGTATGACGGGAAATTGTAGTGATGGATATATCTCTTTTCTACTTGCTCGTCGATACCGTCAAGCTTCTGTGCGTCGGCCATCGGTGCGAGAGTAGCAATTGAAAGAACCTGTGTCTGACCACGGGTAAAGAGACCTGAACCATGAACACGGGGTAAAAGATCAACCTGAGCATTAAGAGGACGAATTTCGTCAATTCCACGTCCGTCAACACGCTTTTTCTCGTCCTTTAACCATGCACGAACAACGTGCTTCTGAACGAGATACATGATTTCGTCGAGTTTTGCTTCCTTACCTTCAAAGCGCTCGTCAAACTTTTCGTG
>JAFOCH010000042.1 GCA_017381395.1 Clostridia bacterium | reverse complement strand
TATCGACGGCAGGTTTTTTTATCATCCTTTATCAAAGGGTTTGGGCCAGCTTTTTGATATATTCCTTAAAGTCAGCGGCAATTTCGGGATGGGTGAGGGCGGTTTCGACCTGCGCTTTCATAATGCTGAGCTTGTTGCCCATATCATATCGTGTTCCGCTGAATTCAATGCCTACCATACCGCTTGTTTTAGCAAGGGTTGCCATCGCATCGGTCAGCTGAAGCTCGCCGCCGACGCCGAGTGGCGTTTTTTCCAAAATGTCGAATATTTCGGGGGTGAGTATACAGCGGCCGAGTATCGCATAAAGGGAAAGGAGCGTTTCCTCGGTCGGCTTTTCGACCATGTCCTCAACGGTAAAAACGCCGTCGAATTTACCCATATCGGTAATGGGGTCCAGACCGAGCGAACAATATTTTCCGATTTCTTGGCGCGGCACTTTTTTTATCCCTGCGACGCCCTTTCCGTAGCGGTCATATACGTCGCAAAGCTCCTTTGTAGCGGGGGTGTCGCCGAGGATAACGTCGTCACCGTAAAGCACGGCAAACGGCTCGTTTCCGACAAAGGCGCGTGCCTGTAAAACGGCGTGACCCAGCCCCTTTGTTTCCTTCTGGCGCAGAAAATGTATGTTAGCCATGGTGGCAATTTGTGCAAGGGAATCGGCAATTTCGTCCCGACCTTTTTTACGTAGGGTGAGGTCGAGCTCGATCGAGTGGTCAAAGTGGTCCTCGATGACATCCTTGCCGCGATTGGTGATGATGAGAATGTCGGTTATGCCCGAGGCAACCGCCTCCTCGACAATGTACTGAATGGCGGGTTTATCTACAATTGGGAGCATTTCCTTTGGCATTGCCTTTGACACGGGGAGAACGCGCGTACCGAGTCCTGCGGCAGGAATTACAGCTTTTTTTACTGACATTATTTTATTCTCCTCGCTTTCTTAAATAACTGAGCTTACTATGTTTGCCGCATAAATCATTGACAAAACAATGATGGCAACAAAGGTAAGCACTAAAAGGGTTATCCAAAGAGCATTTTTTGTGCCGCCCTTTTCGACGAGGGCTCGTTTGTAGCTCTCCTCATTTTCGGCGGTAATGGATTTGATGGTCGAAATGACGTGATTTTTGTACCACTTATTTGCAAAAATTCCTGATACTACGGCAATCACCAACGAAACAAGCTGGGATACGCTCGAAAGGGCCGAGAGTAAGGAATTTGACTCAATTTGGTTGAGCATGATGGCGGTCGCCTGGTCGACGTCGGAGAACATCGCGATAGAGGTAAAGACCTCCTTTACCACCGAAAAGGCGGCAATCAGGTTGCCAAATTCAAAGGCGGTGAAGATTAAAAAGATGAAAAGTCCGATTTTGTTCATTCGCTTGTGCATAAACCAGAATGCAGCAAAAAGCGGACTGACGAGCACCGACAGAAGCAGGACCAAAAGATTTAGCCCGTTGCGACTTTTTGTTTCTATTCCTGCGAAAATGGGCAGATACTTTCGGCTGTCTTTGCCCAAAAAGATGGCAACGTCCTCGGTGTTTACTCCGTCAATCGTGTCGGGGAGCGGGTTGCCATAGGGCGGTGTATTGTACGGACTGCTTTGATAGGGTGCGTTTGCGTAGGGGTTGCCGTATGAGTAGCCACCTGCGTTAGGGTTGCCGTAGGGGTTGCTTGCGTTACCGCTTTCGGTATCAAGTGGCTTTCCGCACTTTTTACAAAAAATATAGTCGTAATTATTTTCGGTGCCGCAGTAGCGGCAGAATTTGTTATTCACAGTAGTTAAATTCTCCTTTGGAAAAAATCAGAGGTTCATCAGCCAGGTAAATACCTGAAATAGCAGAGTCGCCACCTGATAAAGCATTAGTCCCGACGGATAGAGCAGTATCAGACCGAGAAACTGGTTGACTCCGCCCTTGCGAATAAATTGGAGTTTTGCTTCGTCGGGGTCGTCCATTTGGTCGATTTCCTGCATCTTTTCGAAACAGGCGGTTTTATACCAGCTGTCGCCGTAAAGTCCGCAAACAATTCTCGACAAAAGGTCGAGTCCGATGCCGACGGCGAACAGAATCCAGTGCATATAGCCGACGGTCGAAAAGGCCTCGCCCAGATGCTTGAATGTGAGGGTGGTGTCGAGCGGAAGCTGGTCGAGATAGGCACCTGTCGCCATTGCGAGCGAGGTGACCAAAAGGAAGGAGCATATAGCCAGTGCGGCAAAAACCGCCGAATACATATAATTTTTACGATATGCGTTCCATGCCGCAGGGAAAAGAAATGCCGACCAGTTCCAATGGCGTTTCTTTTTATGCTCGGCAAAATGAGCAAAAAGCGGAATGTATCGCGGTGTATTCATTCGCACAAACGAGGCGATGACACCCGCCTTTATTCCGTCGATTTTGGCGTCCTTGTCAATGCCGCCGAGCGCCTTTTGCTGCATGGCCGCTTTGATAGGATTTTCGTCGCCGACGTTGATTTCGACCTTTGGAAAATTATCTTTTTCTTCCTCTTCTGCGTTTTTAGCAAAGAGGGTGCCGCAATAGGGGCAAAAAATAGTATCAGAGCTGCTGATTTTGCCGCATTTTGGGCAAACGTGACCCTCGCGGTCGAGCGGAATTTCACCGCTGTCATTTTCGGGGTGGGGGTTGTATTCATTAGCCGTGCCGTGCAGATGTTCGAGGGCACAGTGGCCGCTCGACAGGTAGCATTCGCGGTGATGCGGTGCTCCGCAAACGGGACAATGAACTACGTCGTCCTCGTCAAAAAGCAGCGCTTTACAAAAGGCACATTGCTTATTTTTTTCAATCATTTAAGGGGCTCCTTTTCAGTAACGTGTTCCAGTCCGAGCGAAAAAATATCGTGTACGTGACTGTCGGCGAGGGAGTAATATACCGTCTTTCCGTTTCGGCGTGAGCGGACAAGCCCCGACGAGCGAAGCAGACGGAGCTGATGCGAAATAGCCGACTGACCCATTCCGAGCAGGGCGGCAATATCGCCGACACACATTTCGCCGTCGAGCAGGGCGCACAGAATGCTTATTCTGGTCGAGTCGCCGAACATTTTATATAATTCGGCGAGGTCGTACAGGGTTTCCTGACGGGGCATTTTTTTGAGCGCGGATTGTACCCTATCCGAGTGGACACAGCACATTTCTTCCATCGTATTTATCCTCTCTTTCGGTTATAAAAAAGGTTGGTTTCGGGTTATCTTAAAACAGCTTGGACGCGATATTCGGCAGTCCGTACAGAATCAGGCACACGATTATTCCTGCCGTAAGCACGCCGAGTGCAATGGTTGGCAAGGACTTTTTTATTCGCATATTGGCGACGGTGGCAACAAGTGCTCCCGTCCACGCTCCCGTGCCGGGAAGGGGTATCGCAACGAGGATAAAAAGTCCCCACAGCTCGTATTTTCCGAGCTTTTGTCCTTTTTGGTCGGCGCGTTTAAGCAGGCGGTCGACAACGGGTCCAAGCTTTGGAATTTTTTTCATCCAGTCAAATACCTTGCGTATAAAGAGGAGAATGAATGGAATGGGAAGCATATTACCGATAAAGCCGACAACCAGTCCGTAGAGCCACGACATATCGTATGCTCTGGCGGCGATTAGGGCTCCGCGAATTTCCGATACAGGCAAAAGGGACAGCAGCCAAACTACTATATCGGGGGTAAAGAATTCCTCGAGAAAGGCGGTAATCGATTCCTGCACTATTCCTCTCTCCTTTCGTTGTTGTTTTGGTAAGGTTTAATTTATCTGTTGGTCAGGCGTTTGGCCGTGACAATGATGTTTTTATTCTCGTCCTTTGAGTAGTTGGTGATGAGGGTCAGCAGATGGTCGCTTGTTTGGATTTCGGTATCGAGGGCTATCGCCGAATAGGTCGAAAGTGCCGAAATGTATTCGCTGTCAATTTCGGTTTTGTCGGCAAAGCTTTCGGTGTAATTGATTGCGGCGGTGGTCAAACTCTTATCCATCAGCATTACGCTGACTACCTTCCACTCGTCGTCATACAGAATGGAATTCATGGTTATTTTGATGTGATTTTTGAAAAAATCGGGGTCTAAATATTTTTCGAGGTCACTAAACATATTTCCGTCGCCCGTATTATTGCCAAAAACGGCAAGGTTGCGCGGATATGCGGCGTGGATTCCGTACTCTCCCGTGAAATAGGGTGTACCAAAGGTGCCCTTTACTCCCGAGAAGGTGTGATTTTTATAATAATTATTGCCGGTCTTTGCCGAGCTGACGATGGGGTAGTCGATATTTGTACCGTCGATGGTCAGCCAGCCGAGCATATCGTTATTTATTTCGTACAGGCGTCCGTACTGGGCGAGTGAAATTTCCTGCGGAATTTTGCCGCTGCCCATATCGTCCTTGTACTCGCGGAGGGTAATGTAATCATTTTTGCACTGATAGGGCAGGTAGGCGTAAAGGTAGCCAAAGTATCCGCCAATCACCGCCAGTATCAGCACTGCGGCAATTATGGGCAAAAGGAATTTTCTGCTCTTTTTCGGCTTTTTGACCTTTTTGGGCTCGTCCTCAAGGACAAAGTCCTCCTCCGCGATAAAGCCGACGCGGTCACCCGATGCCCTTTCGGCGCGGTAACGCTCGTATTCCTCGTCGATTTGGTCGTCGTAGGCGGCATCGCCGTGGTCATCGTAGTCGGCATCGCCTGTGTCGGTGCCAAGCGAGGCACTTTCGTCCTCGTCGGTCGGATTATATTCATAAGTCGGCTTGGCGTAGTCGGTGGGCTCATTTTCGGCAACCGGCTCGTCCTCGGTGTCGTCAAGCGCGTTGCCGTCAAGCTCGGTGCTATCAAACTCATTGTCGCTCTCGTCCTCGGCAACCAACTTGTCCTCGTTGCCGTCAAGAGTGGTCACGCTATCGACAATAGCCGTGTCGGTGATTTCGCTTACGTCAGCGGCAAATTCGCTTTCTGCGTTGGGGGTTTCGTAGGCGGTGTCGGTGCTGGTTGACAGGGTCATTTCAGCGTATTTTTCGGCTTCGACGGTGGCGTTTTGCCGGTCGAGGGACTGCTCCTCGTCACCGCCCTGTTCAAAAAAATCGTTGTCTGCGTCGGGCTCGGTCGACCTTGCGCCAATATACGCCTCGATATACATTTCGAGCATTTTTGCTCGGGTTTCGGCATTTTCATTTAGAACGATTATGCTCTGGCTACCGCTTTCGAGTATCATTCCTGCCAGTGAATCGTCGTCGGCCAAAAGCGGCACTGCGTCCTTTGGCAGCAGGGTGTTCATAATCGGGGCAATGCCCATCTTTTTCCAATCGACCGCCGTCATTGGAAGGTCGAGCCCCTTTGACATAATGTTAATGAGGCCGTTCTTTCCGTAAAGTTCGCCGATTGCTATTATTATTTTTGCCCTTTCGACCGCCTGCGACAGCTCGACTAAAAAACTGCGCGGTGAATCGGCTTTTACGCTTCCGGTATAGTCGGCAACCGAGCTCATCATATTGTCAAATGTGGTGTCGATTTCGGTGCCGAGATAGATGCCCTCAATATACATTATTTATGCAACCTCTTATCTCTTTATTTATTGTTATATCTCTGATTAAAAATTATACTGCGGATGACTGTTTGTCGATGGGGTGAATGACGTTGTGTCCCACGGATTTACAAAGCTTTCTGCTTCTTCGTCCCATGGATTTACGATTTCGGGAGTGTACCAGCCCGAGCTCGTTTCGGCAGCACTGCTCGAATAGAATGGATTCTGGAATGACGGAATGCTCGGTGCCATGGACGATATTTCGGATGACACTTCTGACGATGAGGGAGGAATGATTACCTGCTCTATATTTTCCTCCAGTACCGACGAGGTTTCGCCCCAGGTGTACATTCCGTCCTCGAATACCGGCTTCTTTGAGCCAAAGCGCTTGTACCAAGCGGCAGGGTAGAGGGGTGTAGCATTCTGTGTTGCGTCGGCTACGTTGACCGTTTCGGTTTCGCCGTCGCGTACCTTTCGCGCCATGACGACAAAGCGCATATCCATCGAGGTACCAAGCTCGTATGTACAGGTCGAAAGGGTGAGAATATCGTCACCTTCGACAACGTCAACGGCGGTATTGATGATGGAGCGGCGTCGTACCTGCTCAACCCAGGCGAGGAAGTCCTCCTGATTGATAAAGCCCTGAACGGCAAAGTCAAAGAAGTAGCCGTTATCGTCGGCGGGGTCGGCATTGGTGATAAAGGCGGCAAACACCTTGTACTTTGACGAGGAGTAGAGTGTGTCAAAGGTCAGGGTCGGATTTTCTTTATAGAATGAAATGTCCTTGTACTTTCTGATTTGGGCGAACATGGTTTGGTCGCGCATGTGATGGCCGTAAACCGTGATGTTTTGGCTGCTTCCCTCGGCAGCAATTGTGCATTTGTAATCGGCAAAATATGCGCCGTAGATGGAGCTCTTTTTCTGGCCATTGTGGTTGATGTAATAGGAATTGTTAAGGGTCTGGTAAATCGCACCGTTTACGTTGGTATTCGGGATAGAAATCCAGCCGCAAAAATCGTTATTATCGTTATAAAGGTCGCGGTACTTATTCATAATCTGGTCGGTACCGACGGTGGTATCAT
This sequence comes from Clostridia bacterium, assembly GCA_017381395.1. Taxonomy (GTDB): domain Bacteria; phylum Bacillota; class Clostridia; order Oscillospirales; family Acutalibacteraceae; genus UMGS1976. The sequence goes on along the minus strand of JAFOCH010000042.1, from coordinate 2,691 downwards.
TTTCGTTAACAAGCTCCTCGGCGTAGCTGATGGACGCCTCGTATTTGAGACGGTCGTTGAGGTAAACGGCGAGGTAGCTGAAGGCGCCGATGAAAACAACCAGCGCAACGAGGAAAACAAGCTTGCGGAAAAGCTCCTTTGCAGGATCGCCCTTCCACGGGATGAAGAATTTGACCATGCGGAGAAGGAAGCCGTCCTTTTTGGCAGGGGCTTCGGCCGCGTCGGTGGTAGCGGGCTTTTGGTCGGCCGCTGTTTCGGTGGCAGGGGCTTCGGTAGCGGCAGGGGTTTCGGTTTCGGCAGAAGCGACAGTTGCGGTAGCGGTTGCAGCGGCTACTGCGGTGTCGGTGGTTGCGGACGCTACTGTGTCGGCAGCGGCAGTTTCGGTTGTGTCGGTTGTGTCGGTGTCGGCTGTTTCGGTGGTTTCAGCGGCAAGTGCCGAAAGGTCGATCGCTCCTTCCGAAGCAGTTTCGGGTGCGGCGTTGCTGAAAATATTGATGCTTTCCGGCTCGGCAACGGGCTCAGCAACGGGCTCAGCAACGGGCTCGGCAACGGGCTCGGCAACGGGCTCAGCAACGGGCTCAGCAACGGGCTCGGGGATTGTTTCGGGGGCTTCCTCGACAACGGGGGTTTCCTCGACAACGGGAGTTTCCTCTACCGTCGGCTCGGCTACGAGCGGAGTGATCTCCTCGGCAAGCTCGACGTTGGTGGGAATTTCTACATTGGAGGAAAATTGTACGTCGGTGGGGATTTCCTCTATTGCGTCGACCTTGGTTGCGGGGGTCGGCTTTTTAGCCGCGGGGAATTTAGTTGCCTGCTTTTTATTAGTTTTTATCGCGGGGATTTGTGTGGTGTGACCAAGCTCCTCCACGAATCCGATTTTGGTCGGGTCAAATTGCATTTTGTTTTCGCTCATTTTCATTAACACCTCAAAGTTTTTCGTCGACCTGGGCGACGGCAACGCCGCTTGTCATCAGGTCGGGGTCGTTGGCAAGATATAGCCGCAGCATATCAAGCGCATGTGTCGAAGCTATGTAACGTATAATCTCCCTCTCGCTTGGCGATTTTTCAATCGCAAGCCGTTTGACATATACCCTATTTTTATCCGCGAGCGCGACATAAACGGTGCCTGTCGGCTTTCCCTCAAAGGAGTCGCCTGCAACACCCGTCGTCGCAATTCCGAAATCGGCATCGGCGAGCCGCCGTACTCCGTCCGCCATCATGGCGGCTACGGGAGCCGAAACGGTACCGAGTCGATCGATTTTGTCGGCGTCTACGCCGAGAATTTTATTCTTTATCCGTCCCGAATAGGCGGCAACGCCAAGCTCAAACACACTCGACGAGCCCGAAACGGCAGTAATCCTTTTTGAAACGAGGCCGCCCGTACACGATTCGGCCGTGGCGACGGTCAGTCCCTTTTCTTTTAGCGCGAGGACAACCGCCTCTTCAAACTTCGGCTCGGGTAAAAACGCATTTTCATTCATTTTTGGCGGCTCTCCTTTCCTAAATCAAAAATTCGGTTTATTTAATCCACTCAAAGCGGGTATTCTTAATCGCCTCGTCAATCAGACGGTCGCGGTCGAGGGGCGATTCTGCCTCCTCAACGGCCGAAATGGTTGGGCGAGTTTTCGGGTGCTTTGGTGTGAATACCGTACAGCAGTCCTCGTACGGCTGGACCGAAATATCAAACGTATCAATCTTTCGCGAAATCGAAACGATTTCTTCCTTGTCCATTCCGATACAGGGACGGAAAACAGGCATTTCGCAAACGGCATCGGTAACGGCAAGGGCGTGGATGGTCTGACTTGCGACCTGACCTACGCTTTCGCCTGTAATCAGCGCGTGACAGCCGTTTTGCTCGGCCAAAAGATTGGCAATTTTCATCATATATCTGCGCATAATGAGGGTAAAATATTCCTCGGGACAGTTTTGACTAATCTGCTCCTGAATTTCGGTAAAGGGGACAATGCCCATCTTTATCGGGCCGCAGAATTCGGCAACCTTCGAGAGAAGCTCCTTTACCTTCATTTCGGCTCTGAGCGAAGTGTAAGGCGGTGACGCAAAGTGAATTGCGGTAAGCTCGATGCCCCTCTTTGCCATCATATAAGCGGCAACGGGTGAATCGATTCCGCCCGAGATGAGAATGGCGGCCTTTCCTCCCGTGCCGGTGGGCATTCCGCCTGCGCCCTGAATCTGACCCGCGTGGACGTATGCGCCAAAGTCGCGGATTTCGACATTCACGACCAGCTGCGGATTTTTAACATCCACCTTTAAATGCGGATACGCTTCAAGCAGCTTTCCGCCCATTTCGGCGGCGATTTCGGGCGACTTCATGGGGAAACGCTTGTCCGCTCTCTTTGCCTCTACCTTGAAGGTGCGGACCTCGCTTAAAACGTCGGCGAGATAGGGTACACCCTCACTAACAATGCTTTCAATCGATTTTTCGCATTCGAGAGCGCGTGAAAATCCCGCAATACCGAACACCTTTTTTACTCTTTCGAGCGCTCGGTCGAGGTCAAAGTCCTCGCCCGGCATAATGTAGATTGTCGACTGCGCCTTTTTAATCTCGGCCGAGCCGAATTGCTTTAAGCTGCGACGCAAATTCTTTATCATCACGTCCTCAAAGGAGCTGCGGTTGAGCCCCTTTAATACGATTTCGCCATTTTTTATCAGTATGATTTCTTTCATCTTTTA
>JAFOCH010000041.1 GCA_017381395.1 Clostridia bacterium | reverse complement strand
TTTGTTTTTCCAAATCCTGTGTCCTTTTGAGCAAATCCATGATTTGCTCATCATCATATGCGCGAACACTTCTTTCCTCGGCATCTTCGCCATCCATTAGCTCTGCAACTGTAATTTCCAATTCTTCACATAAGATTTTTACGACAGAGTAATCAGGCATGCATTTGCCTGTTTCCCATTTCGAAACGGTTTTATTAGATACTCCAAGCTTTTCTGCCAACTGCTCCTGCGTTAAGTTTTTCTCTTTTCTCTTGCGTGATATAAACTTTCCCGTTATTTGTTGATTCATTTTGCTTGCCTCCATTTATTGTTTATAGCAAAAGTATATCTCATTGGATGCAAAAAAACACATCCCCCATTAGGGGAATATGAGTGGAATTGCTAATTACATCTACAAATTCTCATTTATTCAACTAATTATACCGCAAAGTCATGATTTCATCAATAAAAACAAAAACCTCTCTTGTCTTGAAAGACAAAAAAGATTTTTTGTTGGTGCGGATAACAGGAATCGAACCTGCACCGAGTTGCCCCGACTAGAACCTGAATCTAGCGCGTCTGCCAGTTCCGCCATATCCGCATATTTAGTTTTTATCAGCAAGGTTTATTATATATTCGTCGCATTAGATTGTCAAGATTTATTTGCCCTTTTCTCCCCTATTCAGCGATTTTTTAATTGACAAACACGTTGCTCGGTATTATAATTATATGGCTGTGTAAAAGCAAAATATTACGAGGTGTGGCGCAGTTGGTAGCGCGGGTGGTTTGGGACCATCAGGCCGCAGGTTCGAGACCTGTCACCTCGACCATATCAAATAGCCGCGATACGTGATTTCGTATCGCGGCTATTTTTTGTTGTTTTGCGTTTAATTTAAGATGGTTTAAATGTAACTTTACTGATAGAATACGTCTTTTTTATCAAAAATCGAAGTCGTCGGGGTCAAGGCCTGCATTCTCTAATGTTTCTGTGCGCTCGTCATCATCCATTAGAGCAAGCTCATCAACATCAAGTCCCGCCAATTCAAACTCATTTTGTTCACAGGATTCGACCATATCCATAAACATACCGAATTCTGCCGCCTTTTCAAACGAATCAAGCTTACCATCGCCATTGAAATCAAATAAATCACCGAATATTCCCATAAAAAATCCTCCTTAATTTTTTTCACATACCAAAAAAGCTGAGAGCGGCATAAAACAAAAACAGCAGGATAAAAAACATATCAAACTCCCCTTTTCTGATTACTGTGATTATATTATATAAAGCCAATAGTCCCATAAATCGTACTAAAAACGATTTTTTCGATGTTTTTCGGGTCATTCCGCTTTTGCCATTGTGAAAAGCAAAGAATTATGCTACAATAAATAAAAAACATAACGGAGAATGAAATGGACACTAACAATAAATATGTATCAATCATTATCCCTGTTTATAACCGTCAAAGCGTAATTGAAGAGTGCATCGACTCTGTATTAGCGCAAAGCTATAAAAGCTTCGAGATAATAATAATTGACGATGGCTCAACCGATAACACCGTAGAAATTTGCCGACAAGCAGCTGCAAAGGATAATAGAATAAAGATCCTTTTTGGCGCACATGGAGGGGTTTCGTCCGCACGTAATAAAGGCCTGGATGCCGCAAAGGGTGACTACATCTTCTTTTTAGACAGCGATGATATTATCCACCCCATGCTATTAGAAATGCTCGTTTGCGGACTGGAAGAAAACAACGCATCCATAACAGGCACAAAATCGCTCAACTGTCCTCAACAATATTGGTTCAAGACACGAAACAAATTCTTAAACGATGCGACGGCGGCTGAAATCACCTATCACGAGCATAACGATGCTTTGCGATGCTTCTTTTATGCGCAATCCCCCTTTAATGTAATGAGCGGAACGATGATGCGACGTGATTTAATCGGCGATACTCGATATAAAACCGACCTGTTTATTGGTGAGGATTTTTATTTCATATACGAAAATTTAGCGAAAGGTGCAAATGCCACCTTTTTAAAACAGCAGTGGTGCCTCAATCGAATTCACGATAACAACATATCGTTTCAATATGATTTTGACGCCTTTTGGTCCCGTTTTCGCCGTAGAGAATTGGTATGGAAAAACGAGGAATTGCTCGAGCGAAGCGAATATGCCAACCTACAAAAAAGCGACGCATTCGGCTGCTTTATACGCTGTTTTCAGCGGCAAACGCCGCATAGCGCAGACGTCAAAAGAATGCGAAAGACATTAAAAGAGTACAAAAAAACCGTTTATCCCGTTTTAAGCAGAAGGGATAAGGGACTTTACCTTTTGGCCCTTTATTGTCCAGGGATGCTATCCCTATACTTTAAGACAATTAACCTTTTAAAAAAATTAAAAAAGGGTGTCAAAGGGAAATGATTTCCTCTCCCACAACCTAACGTGAAGCAAAGCCGATGAGCATTCGCTCATCGGCTTTGCTTATGTAGGTATCACCAAATGAATGGTATAATTCTGTATTTCACCTTTTTTATATATTCTGCGTAGCCGTCGAGCTGGGCAATGAGAACCTTTTCCTCATTCTTGATGCGGACGGCTATGATGAACGGGTATGCCAAAAAGACGATAAAACCATACCACGAGCCGAGAATGAGCGGTATCATTAAAAAGAGCAAAATCGTAGCCATATACATCGGGTGACGGACAATTCCGTACAATCCCATGTCGATAACCTTTTGCCCTTCTTGCACCTCTATCGTGCGCGAAAGATAGGCGTTTTCGCGCATCACTTCGGCGTAAATCCCGTAGGATAAAAGGAATACAACCGATGCTGTAATGATAACTGCGAGCGGTACCTTTGACCAGCCAAATCGGAAATCAAGCCCTGACACGACAAATCCTGCGAGAAAAATCAGCCCCGAAAATGCTACTACACCCTTTTGCGTCGACTCCTTCTCCCTGCCGTCGAGTCGCTTTTGGAGGAGCTTGGGCGCCTTAAAAAGCAATACGACACCGAGCAAAAGCATCGGGATAAACAAAAACGCGATAAAGAGCCACGCGCCCGAATAATTTACCGTACCTGCGGGAAGAAAAAGTAGCAGTCCGACGAGAATCAATCCCGCTATAAATTTTATCAGCGCGTTAAGTAACAGCTTCATCCGTCTCAACTCCAATTATTTATATACTAATTATATAATACAGATACACTTTTCTCAACCGCAATGTTAACATTTATTTATGTTGTGATTTATGAAATTGTATGGTAAAATTAAATTAAAAGTAAAAAAATGGAGCATAAATATGAGCAAGGAAAATGAAAAACTGCTGTACGATTTTTTAAGCACACCACTTGATAGCGGTGACGAAATGTTTGAACGGTTTGTCGCGTTGCCCGGGGCGATTTCGGGCGTGGGCAAAAATCCGCTTGAACGCTACGTTTATATTCCCGGCACTCGAAAGGATCGCGTAGTTTTGGTCGCTCATATCGACACCGTTTGGGATAAAAACTATGATAAACCTTTTTCCGACCCGCGCACAGTCGAATTCAAAGACGATCTGTTTTTCAGCGGCAACGAGGGCTGCGGTATAGGTGCCGACGACCGAGCAGGTTGCGCTATGCTATGGAAAATGAAAGACTGCGGTCACAGTATCCTCATAGCTGATGGTGAGGAGCACGGAAAATTTGGCGCACAATATCTCAAAAAGTCGAATAAAAAACTTTTTCGCGAACTGAATAAGCACTGTTTCATGATTGAACTCGACTGGATGAGTACCAACTGCTGCCTATATAACGGGGTTGATAACACCGCAAAGTTTAAAAATTATATAGAAACGGCAACCGGCTTTATCGACAGCGAGAAAAAAGGCAGTACCGACCTGCAAATTCTCTGCCGAAAAATTTGCGGCGTTAATCTAGGCGTAGGATATTTTCGCCAACATACCAACGGCGAGGTACTTTCTCTATCACGATGGGAAAATACTTATAATAAAATCAGTGCGTTTTTACAGCAACCACAAAAGCGCTTTCGCTCAAAATTTTTGCCGCCATACATTCGCAGCTTTAAGGGATATAGCAAAAAGATACTTTCCATGATTGAAATATTACCTAGCAAAAAGGGGTAAAAGATGTATAATTTCTTTGTAAACGACGATTGCAGACAGGGTGACCGATATATCATTACGGGAGCCGACCACAATCATATAAAAAACGTGCTGAGAATGAAGGTCGGCGACACCATTTTAATCAGTGCAAATGGTAAAAGCGACCTTTGCGAAATCGAAATAATCGACAATGATGAAATTGTCGCTCCGATTATTGAAGAGGATTATCAAAACACCGAGCTGCCACTTCAAATCCACCTGTTTCAAGGACTACCAAAGAGCGACAAAATGGAGCTTATTATTCAAAAGGCGGTCGAGCTCGGAGTGTATTCGATAACGCCGATCGAAATGAAGCGATGCATCGTCAAGCTCGACGATAAAAAGAAAAAATCCAAGCAAACACGCTGGCAGGCAATTTCGGAAAGTGCCGCAAAGCAGAGCAAACGCAACACAATCCCCGAAATCAACGAAATTATTTCATACAAGGCCGCGTTAGACGCTGCAAAAGAGCTCGATTTACTACTCGTCCCTTACGAAAATGAGGACGGCATTTTATCTACAAAAGAGGCGTTGGCCACGCTTAAAGGGGTAAAGTCGGTAGGAATCATAATCGGGCCGGAAGGCGGCTTTGACGACGGTGAAATCGAAGCGGCAAAGGATGCAGGCGGAAGGATAATTTCGCTTGGAAAGCGCATTTTACGCACCGAAACCGCCGCAATAACCGCCGTCGGAATGTGTATGCTATATACCGAAATGAGCGAAAATTAATAGGATTTTAAACACAAAAAACTGCTTATCTCACGATAAGCAGTTTTTTAATTTATTCCTTTACTACCGTCAGCTCATTTATTCCGTAATAGTCAAAGGTCGAAATAATTTTTTCATCAATTTTTTCACCACAGAAAGCAATCGGCACGGCGGGTGGACAGCTTACCGATGGCTGTGCAAGCACGCGACCGACAGCATTAGCGGTGGTCACTCTTTCGCAAGGTGACATCATCGCATCACGTATCGTCATTACCTTTTCGGGTCGGTGAATTGCTATGCAGTCGGTGGAAAGTGATGCCTTTTTCGGTACCGATAAAAGCACGGTTTCGAGGCGAGAAAGCCCCTCCTCCCCTATCTCGTTTGTAAGCATAAATACGATGAAGTCGGGGTCGGCATATTCACAAACAATGCCTTTTTCGGCCAATATTTTTGCAAAATCGGTACCTGTGTAGCCGTATTCCTTGGTGGCCAAGGTAATCTTTATCGGCTCGTTTCCGTAGAGAGTGTAACCTGCTTCGGCAAGGCGATTTTTGAGCAATTCTACCCTTTTGGCAAGGGATGAAAGGCGCTCGTTGTATCCGTCCGAAAGATATGCATTCAGTCGGTCGAGCGACTGCAAAATAAGGTATGACGGACTGGTAGAGCCGAAAAGAGCATGTGCATTTTTTGCCTCGCTGACAAAAATTCGAGGTGCGGTATTCGATATATGCAAATAGGCGGCACCCGTTAACGCCGGCAACGTTTTATGCGCAGAGTCGCAACAAATATCGGCGCCGAGGTCGATTGGGTGCTGCGACGGGGTCAAAAAGCGGAGATATGCTCCGTGAGCATTATCGACCGCGAGGATAACTCCGTGCTTTTTACACACCGCCGAAATTGCCTTTATATCGGCGATATTGCCCAGATAATCGGGTGATGTAAGATAGATTGCGGTCGGCTTTTTGTCACCGGTTTGTAAAAAGGTATCAAGCTTCTTTGCATCGAAAATGCAGGACAAATATCCCTCTCTATCGTCAAAATCGAGCCACTCGACGTCCAAATCGAGCAAAGCGACGGCAGTTAAAAACGCCTTATGCACATTCATCGCGGCGGCAATCAACGGACGCTCTCCCCTTTCCCTCGCGTAAAGAGAAATGAGGTAAAGTATAGCGCGAATTGAATGGGACGCACCCTCAGTAGAGTAATAGGTCGGGCAACCAAAAAGCTCGCTTGCGTTGTCTTCGCTCTCCTTGATTATTCCACTCGCTTCGTACAAACTGTCGGCGCCGTTAATTTCGGTTATGTCAAGCGATTCGGCACCAATAAACGATACACCTTTATGCCCAGGCATATGAAGGCGCAGAGCATCGCTTTCGACATATTTTTTTACAAAATCGCAAATAGGCGTTTTCATCATTCGGTACCGAGCGCCTTTGCGACCTCGACCATAATGGCGCATTCCATTCGCTTTTTAAACAGCTTACGGCCATATTCGTAAACGCCCGTAACCGAGCCGGTCGAATGGTATGCATTCGCGGCACAACCGCCCGAGCAATAAAGTCGAGCCCAGCAATCCTTACATTCCTCGTGGGCGTAAACGTTGCAGGCGGCAAATTCGCCCTGAATTTCGGTATTAGTAACGCCCGTCCAGACATCGCCTAAACGGAATTTTTCATCACCGACAAACTGGTGGCAGGGATAAAGGTCGCCCCAAGGAGTAACCGCCATATATTCGGTGCCCGAGCCACAGCCGGAAATACGCTTGTAGATACAGGGACCGCCCGTTAAATCGATCATATAGTGATAAAATGTAAAGGGCTTTCCTTGCTTATTTCTTTCGAGCATAAGCTCTGCTAATTTTTCGTACTGGTCGAGTACGATGGGCAAATCCTCTTCGGTAAGCTCGGCAGGGTCGCCCGGTGCGCAAACCACCGGCTCCATGCTAAGCTCGTTAAAGCCCAAATCGAGCATTTGCTTTATATCATTCAAAAAATCGGGATTGCGGTGGGTAAAGGTGCCACGCATATAATAATTCTTTCCCTCGCGTGCCTCTACAAGCTGCTGAAACTTTGGCACTATGCGGTCCCAGCTACCATTTCCCGAATAGTCAACGCGGTAACGGTCGTGGATTTCTTTTCTTCCGTCCAAGCTGAGTACGACGTTGCTCATTTCCTTGTTTGCAAAGTCGATTACGTCGTCGTCAATGAGCAATCCGTTAGTCGTGAGAGTGAATCTGAAATTCTTATTATGCTCCTTTTCAATCTCACGCGCATAGGCGACAAGCTGCTTTACCACATCGAAATTCATAAGCGGCTCTCCACCAAAGAAATCGACCTCTAAATTGCGTCGAGTACCCGAATTTTTGATAAGATAATCAAACGCCTGCTTTCCGACCTCGAAGCTCATGATGGCTCTGTCGCCGTGATACTTTCCCTGACTGGCAAAGCAATAGGC
>JAFOCH010000007.1 GCA_017381395.1 Clostridia bacterium | reverse complement strand
TACTCGGCAAAACGGACAACGTTGACGTCATCTAGCGCCGCATCAACCTCGTCGAGAATACAGAATGGAGGCGGATTTACCTTCATTATTGCGAAATAAATCGAAATGGCAATGAGTGCCTTTTCTCCGCCTGAAAGCTGTTCAATAATCGAAATATTCTTTCCGGGCGGCTGAACGATAATTTCAATTCCTGATTCGAGAACGTTGTCGGGATCGCTAAGCTTTAATTCAGCAGTACCGCCGCCGAAAAGCTCGGCAAATACGATTGAAAAATGCTTGTTAATTTCATTAAATCTATTAACAAAAAGCGTCTGCATCTTTCCTGTAAGCTGATTGATAAGCTTATTGAGTTCGGTTCTCGAATTTTCGACGTCGGCAAGCTGTTCGGTAAGGAATTCATAGCGTTCCTTGACCTCTTTATACTCCTCGATTGCCGAAACGTTTACGCTACCGAGCGACTTAATCTTATTTTTAAGTTCGGAAAGTCGCTTGTTGGCCGACGAAATATCTTCGATAACGATTCCGCGTGATTCGGCCTCGGTTCTGGTAAGTCCGAATTCATCGTAAAGCTTGCGAATGGTATCGTCATAATCGCGAACCATTGCCGATTTTCTTTCCTCGAGTCGAGCAAGTTCGCCACTTAATTTCTCTCTGTCAGAAAGACTGTCTCTCTCGCTCTGACGTAGATTGTTAATCTCTTTTTCCGCCTCGTCACGTTCATTATTATACTGCTCAATTGATAAGAGCGCCTGCTTTGAACGTTCGCGTAAAGCGGCAGTTTGATCAATAAGGTCGGAAATAATAACCTCAATATTTGCATTCTGCTTGGTGATATTATCAATTTCGTTCTGCATTTCGTCAGCACGCTTTGACTGACCGCTCATACGCATTTCAATTTCTGAAACAGACGCTTTGAGCATCTCAACTTCCTTTTTGAGAGTAAAGGAGTTGGCCGAAATCTCGGCCGCCTTTGCGCTCAAAATTTCTCTCTGCTGAGATGTAGCATCTCGTCCACCGGTGAGCGTATTTAGCTCGGCTGTAAGAACAGAGATTCTCTTATCATTTTCGCCAATTTCAATATTAGACGATTTTTCAACATTCGAAAGCTCGGCAATTCTGCTGCTCAGCAGTTGCTTTTCTGCATTAAGCTTATTTATATCGCTTAAATGTGCTTCCTTTTGCTCGGAAACTCGGCGAATTTCGCTGAGCACTCTAATCTTATCCTCGTTAGCGGTTGTAAGTTCTCCCCTTGCGGAAAGAAGTTCGGCATCAAGCGAAGCAATTGCTTCTCTAACCGATTTAAGTCCTGCGTTTTCGCTCTCGATTTGTGCGAGAATTTTATCAGACGCATCACGAAGCTTTGCAATTTCGCCGCTACGGCTTAAAATACCTGCATTCTTTGACAATGAACCGCCGGTCATTGAGCCGCCGGTATTAACAATCTGACCGTCGAGGGTAACGATTTTGAAATTGTAACCGTACTTTCTGGCAATAGCAATTGCGCTGTCAATATCCTCGGCTACGACAATTTCACCCAAGAGCGAAGACGCTATAACATCGTACTGTTTATCACACGAAATAAGCTCGTTTGCCAAACCGATATAACCCGGGCATTCGTCAACTCCGCCATGCTTAAAGTGACGCGGTCTAACCGATGTCAACGGCAGGAAGGTTGCTCGTCCACTCTTTGTCGCTTTGAGATAGTTAATAGCTGTTTTTGCATCGTTTTCAGTAGAAACTACGATATTCTGAATGGAGTTTCCAAGTGCAGCTTCGACAGCAACCGAATATTTATTATCAACCTTAAACAGCTTATAAACAGTGCCGTGAATTCCACGAAGTTCGTTTCGGTCGGCACAAGCCATAACTGTTTTTACCGAATAAGCGAAGCCCTCCATATTCTTTTCAAGGTCCTCAATCATTTGGGCCTTGTTTCTCTTTTCGGCTTCTTCCAGAGTAAGTCTATCAATATTAGCCTTTATCGAATCAAACTTTTCTCTGCGCTTTAAAACAAGCATTTCGCAACCGTTAATGGAATTATTACATTCACTAACAGTTTCATCGCAATGCTTTAAATCGTTATCGAGCACAGACAATTCCTTATCAAGCTCGGTGATAAATTCTTGCTTTTCCTTAACAAAGGCATCAATATCAGAATCACGGGATACCATGCCCTCTGACGACGTTTTTGCCGTTGTAAGCTTAATTTTCAGTTCGCCATTTTTGGCGGTAAGTACATTCAGCTCGTGGTTAAGTCCGTCAATTTTTTGCAAAAAGCTGTCACTCTCGCTGACAAGGCCAAGCAATTGACTTTGAATTTCATTAAACTGAACATTAACCTTTTCAATTTCGTTGTTTTTATCCTCAATTTGAGCCCTTTTTGCTTCAAGCTCGGCAACAAATTCACTGTCACCCGATTTTATTGACTCAATGTCCTTTAAAATGCGCGAAATCGTTTCGTTATTATGCTCAATTGTATTGCGCTTAACGGCAATATCACCTTCGATTCGAGCCGCCTGCTCCTCTGATTCAGAGGATGAACGATGTGCTTCGTCAATATTTACAATAAGCTGCTGTGAACGCTCGGCAAGCTGCTGAAGCTTTTTATCCGTTTCGGCAGTTTTATCATAAATATCGTCATACTGGGCACGAGCAAGAGTAATTTTATTCTCATGTTCGCGTAAAACATCCTTATAACGAGCCAATGAATGGAGCCAAACGCCGATTTGCAATTCTTCCTGTTCCTTCGATAATTCAAGGAATTTCTCGGCCTTTTTGCTCTGTTCTTCGAGTGGTCCTACTCGACTCTCTAATTCTAAAAGTATATCCTTCAGTCGAAGGTAATTTTCATCAGCCGCAGCAAGCTTTCTTTCCGCCTCGATTTTACGATAACGGTAGCGTGAAATTCCTGCCGCTTCCTCGAAAATATCACGGCGTTCGGATGAACTTTTTGTTCCAATAATATCGTCAATTTTACCCTGAGCGATCATTGAATAGCCATCTCGACCTAGACCGGTATCCATAAATAATTCGTGAATATCACGAAGTCGTACCCCGGCATTATTGATTCTGTATTCACTTTCACCCGAACGGTAATAGCGTCGGGTAATGAGCACCTCATCGGTATCACATTCAAGCTGTCTCTTTGTATTATCAATTACAAGGGTAACCTCGGCAAAGCCAAGCGGCTTTCTGGCGGCAGTACCGCCGAAAATAACGTCCTCCATTTTGAGTCCGCGGAGGGTTTTATTCGACTGTTCACCAAGTACCCATCGAACAGCGTCCGAAATATTACTCTTTCCGCTTCCGTTAGGACCTACAACCGCAGTTATTCCCTTTCCGAAATTGAGAACTGTCTTATCCGCAAAGGATTTAAAGCCCTGAATTTCGATTGATTTTAGTCTCATGCTATTCACTCCCTTTCTATTTTAACGATTCTCGGGTAAATGTTATTATCCTCTTTAATATTTACTCTATATCCAAGCGAATCAAAATAATCAATATTTGACCTCTTTTGACCAATCGCTTTCGAAATTTCGCCACGGGCTACCGATATGATATAGTTCCCTTTTTCGCTTAGTTTCGATAAAATAATGTTTCTATAAATTTCATTTTCACAAAGTTCGCTAAACGCGGGATGCCACGGCCCAGCAACGTATTCGTCGGTATCAATGGTATGTAAACCGAGCCGGATTATATCAATCCCCGCATTTTCAAAAATGGGTATCAGTCGCGTACATATACCGACCGCATCAGTAACAATTTGAGGGGTGTATTCGCCTTTCTTAAATTTTTCGGCAAGGAATGTATCATTGAGAACGATGGTTGGATAAATTCTGACGGTTTTTGGTTCAAGTTTTACAAACTCATTTGCGGTATAAATGGCACCTTCGTCATCGTCACCGTAAAGTCCCGTCATCATTTGAAGTCCAAGTTCAAATCCGTATGCCTTAATGAGTCCCGCAGCACTATGCACGTCAGACGCGCTATGTCCCCTGTTATTCATAACGAGAACCTCATCACGCATACTTTGAGCACCTAGTTCGATTGCAGTAACGCCAAATTCCTTTAAAATATCGAGAATTTCACTATCAATGCAATCTGGACGAGTCGAAATTCTAATTCCCGAAACGTTCCCATTATCGATATGCCTCTTTGCCGCCGATAAAAGTTCGGTCATATATTCGCGGTCAATCGCAGTGAAACTGCCGCCAAAAAAGGCGATTTCGGTTTCTTTGGCATTATGTCTTTTGGATTTTAGCGCATCCGAAACGGCCTTATCAACATCCTCGGTTTTCGGCGAATAATGCTGCCTTGTAATCAAAAATTGGTTACAAAAACTACATTTACACGGGCAACCGATATGCGGCACAAAAATTGAAATATTCGAATGTGCCATTTTATTCGCCCATAAGCTCTAATGCTTCCTTTGCCGCAAGCTGTTCGGCCTCTTTTTTAGAGCGACCGACGCCGTGACCAATTCGGTTAGAATTAAGCATTACGTCGACAGTAAACGACTTGTTATGGTCGGGACCTGACTCATCAATGAGTACGTACTCGACCCTTTCCTCCGGATTCTTTTGAATAACCTCTTGCAGAGTGGTTTTATAGTCGATAAACACACCTTTGTTATGATTTTTCAGTTCGCGTTCGACAAATTGTAAAATAAATTTTGATGCGGGTTCAATCCCGCCGTCTAGATAGATTGCGGCAATTACCGCCTCAAAAGCATCACAAAGGATTGACGGTCTCTTTCGTCCGCCGTTGAGCTGCTCTCCACGACCAAGTAAAAGAGCGTCGCCGAGTCCAATCTCCTCCGCAAAGCCGGAAAGTGCCTTTTCACATACAAGCGATGCTCTGATTCGAGTCAGGTCACCTTCGGGCAGATGGGAATAATGCTTGAAAATATGCTCCGAAACGACAATAGACAGTACCGCATCGCCTAGAAATTCAAGGCGCTCATTTGAACCACCTTTAAGCTTATTCTCGTTGGCATACGATGAATGTGAAAGCGCACGTTCAAGCAACTCTATATTTTTGAAAGAATAGTTGATTTTTTCTTCCAGTTTATTCATTATCGGTGATTTTCTCCTTTTTAACAGCATCCGCTATTTTCGAAATTGAGCCGCCTTCTGCATAAACAGCCGCCTGAGCGAGAGCGTTTTTGAACGCCTTTGCCTTTGAGTTTCCGTGCGCCTTTATAACCGGCTTTGAAATTCCCATAAGCGGAGCTCCGCCAACCTCGGTATAATCAAGCTTTTTCTTAAATTGCATTAATGATTTTTTGAGAACCAATGCGGCAAGTTTTGTCTTAATATTCTTATAAAGCGCACTCTTTAAATTTTTCATCATAAATTGAGCGACGCCTTCGGTTGCTTTGAGCAAGATATTGCCCGAAAATCCGTCACAAACCACAACGTCAGCGGCACCGAAAAGAAGGTCTCTCGCCTCGACGTTTCCAATGAAATTGATTGGCAAATCCTTTAACACGGCAAAAGCCGCTTTTTGAAGATCGCCGCCCTTCGTATCTTCAGTTCCTACGTTAAGCAGAGCAACCCTCGGATTTTCGATATTCAGGAAACTCTTCATATATTCGGAGCCCATGAGTCCGAATTGACCGAGCACCTCTGGACGACATTCAACGTTGGCTCCAACATCAAGCACCATAAAGCTACCGCCGTCATCATTGGGCAAAATAGTAGCAAGAGCTGCACGCTTTACACCCTTAATTCTCTTTACAAGAAATGTCGAGCCGATTACGGCAGCGCCTGTACTTCCGGCTGTGACAAAAGCATCTCCCTCACCTGAAGCGAGAAGCTGCATACCCTTTGCCATTGAGCTATCCTTTTTTTCTTTTAAAATGCAATCGGGGTGGTCCTCCATGGAAATAGTTTCTGTAGCGTGAACAATCTCCATATTTTGAAGAGAAACATTGTTATTATTAGTGCAATCACGAATTTTCTCCTCATCGCCGACAAGGACAATTTCGTATCCGTATTCTTTTACAGCTAATTCGCAACCCTTTATAATTTCGAGAGGTGCGTTATCTCCGCCGAAAGCATCAACAATCAGTTTCATTTTATTTTCTCCTATTACTTTATCACTAAGTTATTATACCACAAAAGCGAACGATTAGAAAGGGCTGAATATCTTTCTTTTTTATCCCTTATGTGCGGCTCAATGGGCGGCAGTACGCCGAAATTTGCTCCCATCGGTTGAAAATCTTTTACGCTTTCATCGGTGATATATCCGTTGAGAGCGCCAAGCATAGTATAATTCGGTAATGATAATGATTTTTCTCCTTTTAAGCGGAGATATACGTTTATTCCTGCTAAAATACCCGACGATGCCGATTCCATATACCCTTCTACTCCGGTAATCTGACCGGCAAAATATACGTTTGGATAATTCTTTAACGACTGGACTTTATTAAGCAGCTTTGGTGAATTTATAAACGAGTTTCTGTGCATTACTCCGTATCGCACAAATTCGGCATTTGCCAAAGCAGGAATCATCGAAAATACTCTTTTTTGCTCTGCGAATTTCAAATTGGTCTGAAATCCGACAAGGTTGAATAGAGTACCCTCTTTATTCTCGCGCCTGAGCTGTAGATTAGCCCATGGACGATGACCTGTCGACGGGTCGCGTAAACCAACCGGTTTCAAAGGACCAAAGCGCATGGTATCAGCGCCTCTTTGTGCCATAATTTCGATTGGCATACAGCCCTCATACACACGGCCGTTTACGTCAAAGTCCTTTTGCGGTGCCCTTTCGGCACTCATTAAAGCATCGTAAAACGCTTCGTATTCTGCCTTATTCATCGGACAATTGATATAATCGTCGCCGCCTTTGTCATATCGCGATGCACAAAAAGCACGTGACATATCAATACTTTCGGCCGTGACAATTGGAGCAGCCGCATCAAAAAAACTTAAATTATCGCTATCGGTGAGCTGCTTAATCATTTCGGCAAGCGGTCCGTCGGTGAGAGGTCCCGAGCAAATAATAGTAATCTCGTCGGGGTTAATTTCGCCGACTTCCTCGTAATGCACGGTGATATTGGGATGATTCTTTATCTCGTCGGTAATAATTTGAGAAAAGGTATCGCGGTCAACCGCCAGTGCACCACCCGCGGCAACACTCGATTTTTCAGCAGCAATCATTGAAATAGAGCCAAGTCGACGCATTTCTTCCTTTAAAAGTCCTGCCGCCGAGTCAACGCGAGCCGCCTTTAACGAATTCGAGCACACAAGCTCGGCAAAGCCGTCGGTGTGGTGTGCGGGTGATCTTCGTAAAGGTTTCATCTCGTATAAATCGACCTTTACTCCCCTTGTTGCAAGGGCATAAGCCGCCTCACAACCGGCCAGTCCGGCTCCAATTACATTAACCTTCATTATTTTCCTCTGATTTAGCTTTACGACCTCTGCGCTGCTTTTCCTTTTCAAATCCACAGTTTTCGGTCGCGCAGTAAAGCTTTCCGCTCTTTTTAAACAATGTCTTTCCACAATTCGGGCAGTTTTCGGCTGTCGGCTCGTCCCAAGTCATAAAGCCGCAGGATTTACCAGTTTCGCAACCAAAGAATTTGTGTCCCGATTTAGATTTAAGCTGTAATATTTTTGCTCCACATTTGGGGCATGAACCTGGCATTTCGGTAACAATCGGCTTTGTATTCTTACACTGGGGATAGCCGGGACAAGCAAGGAATTTACCAAAGCGTCCCGATTTAACAACCATCTTTTTGCCACACTTGTCACAAACGACATCCGATTCGACGTCTGGCACCTTTATCTTTGTGCCGTCGAGTTTCTTTTCCGCCTTTGAAAGAGTGGTGCTGAATCGACCATAGAAATTTTCGAGTACGGTTACCCATTCGATGTTTCCGGCTTCGATTCTATCGAGCTCATCCTCCATCTTTGCGGTAAACTGCATATCAATAATATTGGAGAAATTATCCTCCATTAGCTCGGTGATGATTTCGCCAAGCTGAGTAGGCATAATTGTCTTTTTACCCTTTTCACGAATAACGTATTCGCGCTGTAAAACGGTCGAGATAATCGGCGCATAGGTACTCGGACGGCCAATCTTCTTTTCCTCAAGTTCCTTGATGAGAGTAGCTTCTGTATATCTCATCGGGGGCTGAGTAAAGTGCTGATTCGGTGTAATCTTTTTGAGCTTCAAAAGTTCGTTTTCGATAAGCTTCGGAAGTGACTTCTGGTCACTTTCTTCCTCATCCTTACCTTCCTCATAAAGCACTGTGAATCCATCGAATTTTACGAGATATCCGCTCGATTTAAAGAGGTACTTGCCTGCATTTATATCAACGTTAACCGTATCCTGTAAGCAGGGCGACATCAAGCTTGCAATAAATCTCTCCCAAATAAGCTTATACAGCTTATACTGGTCAGCAGTAAGCGCACCCTTTACCTTGTCAGGTGTAAGTGACGGGATTGTCGGACGGATTGCTTCGTGAGCGTCCTGAGCGCTCGACTTTGATTTATAATAAGTTCTCTTTTTCGGCAAATATTTTTCACCGTAAGCGGACAGAATGTATTCCTCAGCGGCACCACGCGCTTCCTCAGAAATTCTGAACGAGTCGGTTCTCATAT
>JAFOCH010000006.1 GCA_017381395.1 Clostridia bacterium | reverse complement strand
AGCAACTAAGCAGCAGTAATACTTTGTGTATTACAAGGGTTTGTTGCTATGAGTCATGTCGAATTTATGCGAAAAACCACTTTCTCCCTATGTGAGCGCTCCTAACGCGACTCTTTTTTTCACAAGCATAAAAATATAATAATCAAAAATTTTCGACAATGCCAAAATCGGCGTAATCAAAAATTCTGGCATTCTTATCGGGATTTATTGCGATAACGGTCGTGCTTCCCTCTATTGCGCAGGTGTGGTGTATCGCTCCCGAAATGCCAACCGCAATATATATTTTGGGACTGACGGTCTTTCCTGTTAGGCCGATTTGCTTATCGTAAGGCAGCTTGTTCATGTCGACAAGTCCCCTCGATGCGCCAATTTCTGCGCCGAGCTTCTCTGCTAATTCGTTCAGCTTATCAATTTTGTCTGCTACCCCTTTGCCACCCGAAACAATGATATCGAAGCTATCACTTTTTGTCCTGACGGTTGCCATTTGCGGCTTTGTCACGCACCTTATCTTTGCGGTTATGTTTCCGCCCTGGGCAGGACGGTACATTATCAGGTTTTCGCCGTCCGTTTCGAGCATGGTGCAGTCGGCACAAAGTCCTGTACTCAGCATCGCTGCAACAATGGGTGCGTTCCTTCTGCCCCAAAAATCAGCATTCCACAGAATCACGTCGGGCTTTTTGGCAACTGCCTTTTCGTATATTATCTGAGGGCTTGATTTTTCGATTAAAATGACCTCTTCGGCAATTTCCTTTGCCTTTTCACACACTTCCTCGCCAACCGCCCATACGCTTTTAAGCTTTGTGCCATCGTACGTTTTTTGCGTTTCGACATTATTTTGATTTATCAGCTCGTCGACGAGCGGAAGTAATTCATCCATCTGGATAAATTTGCATTTACGCCTTCCTCGCTCGTTTTCAAATGTCTCTAACACCTTTGTCGGTGAACCGGACAATCCGCATTTTTGCACATCGCACCCGAGCACTTGGTTATCGAGGATTTTTACCTCTCCGACCTTTGAAAAAATGCTCGGAAATCGTAAAACGTATCCTCTTTCGGCGGTAACTAATGCGGGTAACTCCGCTCTTTCCTCGCCCAAACGTGTAGTAGCAAAAACTATGCCATCATTAGCTTGTATTTCGAGAGCATTTGTTATCAGCGGTATTCCCAGCATTTGCGAAAGCATTGGACCGACCTGAGCGGTATCTCCGTCGATACTCTGTCGGCCACAAAGGATTAGGTCATAATCCATTTCCTTTATCGCTGTCGACAGTATATACGACGTTGCTAGGGTGTCCGCCCCGGCGAAACAATTATCGCTTATCAAAATTACCTTTGCGCCCAGTCGTGTCAGCGGTTTAAGTGCGTTTTCGCATACCTTTGGGCCCATTGATACTACCGTAACATCGTCCGACAGCTGCAACGCACATTCCAGCGCCGACTCGTCAAATGGGTTTAGTTCCCCCTTCACAACCTTTACACATACTAAAATTTTCATAAATATTCACCGTTATAAATGGGTTCCAATGCCTTTTGAATTGCTTTATATTTTTTGAAAAGCTCGTTATATTTCATTGTATTTTCGTGATTTGGAAGGGTTGACGAAACAACCTTATTACATTTTTTGACCGCCTGTTCGGCATTTTCAAATACGCCTACGGCAATTCCCGCAAGCATTGCGCTACCGAACGAAGAATCGGTATATTTCATCTCGATAAGCTCGATTCCGAGCGCATCGGAAATAATTTGGCGCCACAATGGACTTTTTCCGCCGCCGCCGATAATTATAGCCGAGCTGTCGTGCGAAACATTTAAGCTATCAAGTGCTTGCTTGCAATCGAGCATACTCATTGCGACACCTTCGAGCACTGCGCGGGTAAAATGCGCCTTTGTATGAGATGCGCGAACCCCTACGAAATCGGCACACAAATTCGGATTGGCGTAGGGCGTAAGCTCCCCATTCAGATAGGGGTGAAAAACTAGCCCGTCGCAGCCGATTGGCACCTCTGATGCCGCTGCATCAAGCTCCTTGTAATCGCCGCCAAAGGTATCCCTAAACCAACGATATGATGCCGCGCACGACTTTGTCGCGGTGCCGGGATAATATAGTCCGTCGATAAAATGGGAATAGTTGATTAGATTAATATCAGGATAGGTTCTATCGGTAATAACGCAAATTCGTCCTGCGGTAGCAAGTTTTAAGGTCATTTGCCCCTTTTTAACAGCACCCGAAGCAAATACCTCCATAACAGTATCGGTCGTACCACAGATAACGGGTGTACCTTCACTCAGTCCGGTTGCCTTTGCCGCCGACGAGGTGACCTTTCCGATGACGTCGGTGGGCTTTACCACGGGAGGAAGCATATCGGCAGTAATCCCTGACAAATCGCAAAGCTTTGCGTCCCACTGCATAGCGTTGCAGTCAAAAAGCATACTGCCCTCCGCCTCGATATAATCGGTGCAAAAAACGTCGGTCAAAAAGTAGCGGATATAATCCTTTTCGAAGAAAATATATTTGATTTTAGCAAAGGTTTCGGGTTCCTTTTCGCTCAGCCAAATGAGCTGAGGCAGAGTCCAAATTGTACCCGGCTTGTGAAAGGTTTTGGCAAAAATTTCGTCCCCGAAATCTCGGTTAAGCTTGTCGGCCTGCTCCTTTGAACGCGTGTCTGTCCAATGGATAGCGTTGCGAAGCGGCTTATACTCGCCGTCGCAAACGAGAAAGGTGTGGGTAGCCGAATCGAGAGCCACCGCCAATATATCCCCTGCGTCAATTCCGCTTTTGGTCAGTAATGCCTTGCTATTCTCGCAAAGGGCAGCTATCCAGTCCTGCGGTGCCTGTTCACAAGCACCGATTTCAGGATAAAGGGTAGGATATTCGACAGTGTTTTCGGCGATAAACTCGCCATCGGTATTTATCAGCGTTGCCTTTGATGCTCCGCCACCGAAATCTATACCTAATAGATATTTCATTTTACATTTCTTCCTTTTTATAAATGCCACAATAGAGATATGCTATATCGCATATCTCTATTGTATCAAAAACATTATCTATTTTCAATCCACGCGTGGTCGGGGTCGGAGCTTCGATTAAAGCCCTGATAATCACCCGCCATAATCCACAGAAAATAGGTTTGGTATCCGGGAGTGGCAACGGTGGTATGGTAACCCCTCGGAAACTCGACGAGCTCATCATTTTTTACCCTATACGCTTCGTCAATTAAGCCGTCGTCGGTATAAAGGCACTGCACGGCAAATCCCTGCTTGGGATCAAAGAGGAAGTAATAAATCTCCTCCGCGATGCATTCGTGGGGCATATTATTCACGTCGTGCTTGTGAGGGGGGAATCCCGCCCAGTTGCCCTCAGTGCAATAGCATTCGCCTATTGTAAGCACCTTTGCATTGGAATCGCCGTCGATGATGAAGCTGGTTTCGCGCTGATAAGGTACCTCGCCCAGCACCTTTAACTTAACGTGCGATTCGCGGAATACCTGATGCTGTGTTTTTTCATCAACGGGAGTACCGCAAACGGCAATTTTAATCTTAGTCACGGCTTCTATTGCAAACTTTTGATCCCTGGGCATATAGAAGCTTTCGGCCTTTCGATTTTCAAAAACGGTTTGTCTATTACCGATATTCTTATAAACCTCGCCGTCAACCTCTAAATTACAGTAGCCCTCGAGCATTATAAAGGCATACTCCTTGCCCTCGGTGTCGAAAAGCCATCTTTTGCCCGGCTCGAGTTCGATAATACCAAACTCAAGCTTTTTAAGACTGCATTCGCCTATTTTACAAATGGGTGTATATCCACTTGTCGATTTATATGATTTCTTAAAGTTCATAGCCGTTCTCCTTTAAGTAATTCTTTACACTTTCAAAATCGGGTACACTTTCTCTGGCGCCAATACCGGTACATTTGATGGCCGATACCGCGCTCGAAAAATGGCAACATTTAAGGTAGTCAAAGTTCTTTACCCGTGCCGCCGCAAACGCTCCGTGAAACACGTCTCCCGAGCCGTTTGAGTCAACGACATTGGCAGGATAAATGGGATATTCGGTGACCTTTTCGCCGTCGTAAATTATGCCGCCGCGCTTACCCTGAGTGATTACAACGATTTCGGGTGAATAGAGGTCAAAAAGCTTTTTTGCCGCTTCCGCTGCCGTAGCGCAGCCCGTGTGACCGAGCGCAAACTCCTCCGACGGAATCATTATATCGGTCAGAGCCAGTAATCGCTCGACTCCTTCATACAATCCGCCGCAATCGTAAAGCACCTTTGTCCCGCTGTCGCGAGCAATAGCGGCAGCGTCCACAGCGGCGTCCATTTCGTTTCCGTCAACCATCAGAATTTCGGCATCGCGAATTGCCTGCTTTTGCTCCTCGGTTAAAACGAGCGGAGGCAAATCCCCCTTGTCAAAAACGCAGGTGCGACTAGCCGTATCGGCACAAAGCCACAGCACCGACGCAAAGGAACGATACCCCGATTTGACCTCGATTAAATCGGTGCCAACCCCGTATTTTTCAAAGTCACTCTTTAAAAAGCGGCCGCCGTTGTCATCGGATAAAACACCGATATAAGCGGTGTTTTCACCCAATTTTTGTGCCGCGACCAGACCCGTTGCAACCGGTCCGCCACCCGCCGTTTTACAGGCGGTGGCTCTCATTTTTGTATCTTCGGTCGGGTATGTAGGGATATTATAGAGAGTGTCAAAAACGTTTGCTCCTATTCCTACTATTTTTACCATAGATTACGCCTTTCCGTCCGCACCGACAAGCTTTATTCTGGAAATACAGAATTCCTTAACCGCCTGGATGGGATTTTTCATAAAATTATCAATAGCAACTGCTCTGTCGGGCTTGTGCAGATCCTCGTGGCAGCTGTCGAGAAAGGTGTAGCAAATATCGGTAGCAAAATTCATTTTGCGGATACCTGCCTTTACCGCCTTTTTAATTTCTTCATCAGGGACGCCCGAGCCGCCGTGCAAAACGAGTGCCGTATTATTAGTAGCGGCACGAATTGCCTCGATGCGCTCGATGTCGAGCTTGGGCGGCTTTGAATATCTGCCGTGTGCGGTACCAACCGCAACCGCCAGACAAACTACACCCGTTTCTTCTACAAAACGCTTTGCGTCCTCGGGGGTGGTAAATTCGTCCATATCCTTGTCAGCCGTTGTGCCGACGTGACCAAGCTCACCTTCGACCTGAACGCCAACGTAATCGCAAACGTCGACCACTCTCTTGGTCAAAGCGATATTTTCTTCAAACGGCAAGGTCGAGCCGTCGAGCATAACACCGGTTGCTCCGTAACGAATGGAACGGGTGGTTTCGAGCTCGCTCGGACCGTGGTCGAGATGGAAACAAACGGGTACAGACGCATTTTTAGCGGCGGCGAGAATGATGGGAGAAAGGTAATATCCCGTTTCTTCCTTCATCAGTCGGGGATAAACCTGCATAATGATGGGTGCTTTTGCCTCTTCAGCCGCTTTGATAACGCCCATTACGCTTTCCATATTATACACGTTAAACGCGGGGATGCAGAAATTACCCTTTTCCGCCAAGGTGAGAATGGTTTTTAAATCAATTAACATTTTTGCACTACCTCTCAACCTAAAATGAGGTCTTCAATAGAAATAATCTTTACCTTATCCTGCTCTACGGCTTTCAGCGAAACGTACTCTCCAACGCAAGCGGTAACGATGGTATCTGCGCCGATTGAAGTTGCGTTGAAAATTCTGCGCTCGGCAACCTTCTTTACAATGTCGGGGATGTACTGCGCCATAAGGATATTACCTGCCCAAACGGTTTCGGCGCGATTTAAAAGCATTTCGCCGAGAACGGCATAGGACATAATAATTTCACGTGCTTCTTCGGTTTCGTTAAGGTCGCGCGAAAGCTGATACGGATCCTGGAAAACTACCGATTCGCCGCTATTTTTCGGCTCTAACTTGCCGTCCTTTAAAAGACCTGCTACAAAAGTGGTGTATGTAACAACCTCGGCATCAACATCGATGCCATACTCTTTATAAAGCTGCTTGATGGCCTTTGCGTCGGTCGGATCGTAAACGACGACCGTTTTGTACTCGCCGAGCTCCTTTGCACAGGCGGTCATCTGCTGCTTTGTTTCGTTAGCGGCACCAATAAGGAAGTCGAGCTGTGCGCCACTAGCGGGTTCGTTATCTAAAACTGTGAAATCAACGGCGGCTTTGTCAAGCACCTGGATTGCTTTAAGCGCCTGCTCGCAAGCCATAAACTTTGCATCAACGCCAAGTAAAAGAAGGGTGTCCTTTTTATCAGCGTGCGCCTTTATTGCAGCGGCAAGAGTTTCGCAGGTGGCAGTTTTGCCATAGGCGTTGCCCGTTTCGAGGCAGTTAGCAACCAAATCCTTGATATAATCGGGGGTTACTCCTTCCAAGGCGGCCTGCAAACGTGCTTCCTTTGTGAACATTACGGGGTCCCAACCGGTGATACAGTCGTGAACGCAAGCTCCGCAGGTGCAGCACTCGTAGATATTATCCATAATTTCCGCCAATTCAATCGCCTCGCGATTTACAAGCGAGATGCCGAGCGCTCTGGCTCTGGCGGTATTTCTTTCCTGACCGGTAGCGTTACCGATGGGGCAAATGTGATGGCACATCCAACAAAAACGGCAGGAATCAACGTGCTGTTTACATTTTTCTGACATTATCATAGCTATTTTCCTCCCGTTCTATTAAAGTCCCAACTTAAACGGATTCATTATTCCGTTGGGGTCAAGTGACTTTTTAAGTCCTTCGAATACCTGCATTGCGGGGCCGTACTGCTCCTTCATCAAGCGACCAAGCTTGATTCCTACGCCGTGGTGGTCGTTTACAACGCCGCCGTGAGCGAGGGCCGCTCTGACACCACATGTCCAGATTGCCTGATGCAAGCGCAATGCTTCGACCGGATCCTCGGGAACATCCTTGCCCTCGACAATAAAGCGGTCGTAAATCATCGAACCCCACTCGTACCAATGCGAGAAGTGAGCAATAAACTTTGCCTGCGGGAAGTTGGTTTCGATAGCTTCCTTCATTGCCCAGTAAATTTCTTCAATCTTTCCGTAAGGTGCGATGGTATCCATTGTGCCGAACATCTGCGGAATGTCCATCATGTGACCGGGATAGAAGAAGGTGATCTTTTCCTTCCACCATTTTTCGCCATATTCGCTGCCCAAATCCTCGGCGCCGTACTTTGCAAAGGTTTCGAGAAGGATTTTTTCCTCAACCTCGACCATTTCCTTTACACCCTCGTAAGCGATGTTCATAAATGCGCCCTTGCGCTCAACACCAACAATCTTCTTAATAAGAGAAGCGGTTTCAGCCTCGTCGTAAAGACGCATAACAGAGGGCTTAAATTTTTGCAGAAGTTCGCGAGAAGCCTTGAAAGCACCTGTCATATCTTGGAATAAGAATCCACGGAAACGTCTTTCTTCAGGTTGGTCGAAAATACGAATCTGAGCCTTTGTGATAATACCTAAAGTACCCTCGGAACCGATGAATATTTGGTT
>JAFOCH010000040.1 GCA_017381395.1 Clostridia bacterium | reverse complement strand
TATTTCTTCTGTTCCTCGTTCCGCAAAAACTCCGATGAATGTTCTGCCCATTATATACGTGAAAAGGTAATAATGGAAACGGTATTGGAAAGTATGCGAAGAATCCTGATAAACGTGCAAGCTTTTGAAAAGGAATTTGCCCGTAAACAGATGGAATACTACAGCGAGGATAAGAAAAGAGAGCTTGCGGAGAAACGCCGAGAACTGAACAAAGCCAAGAAGCGTATCGTAGAGATTGACAACTTGATACAAAAACTTTATGAGGATAACGCTATCGGTAAAATATCCGATGAACGCTATGCAACCCTATCTTTATCCTATGAGGAAGAACAACAAGAATTAAAGAATGCTCTTCCTGAGATGCAAAGGTATCTTGAAACCGAAACAGACAAGACCGAAAGTTTGCAGAAATTCATTGATAAGGTCAAGCGTATAACACAAATCAAGGAACTGACACCTGAGCTCGTACATGAGTTTATTGATAAAATCGTGGTGTATGCTCCGAGATACCTTGACGGCAAACGAGTTCAAATAATGGATATTTACTATAACGGCGTTGGCATACTCCGAGAACTCACTCCCGAAGAAATGGAAGAAGCATTCCAAAAACACATTGCAGAACGCAAAGAAAAAACGGCATAGCCAATAGCTATACCGCTTAACAAAACCAATTATTTAATTTTGATACAAGAGCCACCCATTGGGGCACCTTCCTTACGGAGGGTGCCCCAAGAGTGCTTTTTTATTTTTTACTAACCCTAAGCACACACCAAGCAACAAAATGCATTATCATAATTAAAATAATAACAGTTGCTGTAACATACCAGATGTTTTTTGTAAACTTTCTGTTAAATGGATTGACTTTTATAATAACAGTTGGTACAATTTAACAAATAATAAATATTATTTTAATTATATTGCAAAGGTAGTGTTATAATGAAGGTATATAAAAAATTATTATCAATTCCTATGATATTATGCATTATCTTTTCGCTCACCGGTTGCATTATTATCCCTCGTTATAAGCACTATGACGACATTGATGTAGAAAAAGTGTCAGCAATAGAAATTCACGATATTTGTGAATGCGAGTGGAAAATTAGTAGCGATGTAAACGCTGAAACACTTGTCTACTCATTAGACGAAAATGAATTTTCGGATTTTTTAAATAAATTATCAAAAATACAATTCAAAGATTATATTATTATTGTACCCGCACCAATGGATCCAAGCTTTAATTACGGAATTTATGTTGTAAAAATTAAGTATAATAACGGGAATTATATACTCATTTCCGATGGTGGCTTTGGTGAATCTTTTGACGCAGACGGAAACAGAATTGATAAAAATCACTTTGGGTGCGACACTGAAAAATGGGAGAATTTGATTTTCGATTACCTGCCCGATGAAATTATAAATTATTCAGATGCAACATCGAATGATGAAACCTCAATCGTCGACAGTTCAGATGTTGAAAGTGAAACGACTGTTAGCTCAAACCCCGAACCCTCAACTATAGATAACTCTAAAAATGAAAAAGAAAATGCTTCAACCCCCACTAATACAGCCCCAAAAAAGCTTAAATTAACAATTAAAGAAGCAACTAGTAAACATAACAACGATATGGATAATTATATTCATTTCTCTGACAGCGATACCGATTATATAAATTATGACCTAGTTATAAATACCAATATCCAAATTGATAACTTCAAATTCATCGAACTGGACGAATCGGATTCGTTAGTAGTGGTTAAAACTATCTCTGCAATTGGTAGCTTTTCACCTTCTAAACCTATTGTTATTCACACCTACTTAAATGATATAATGTATAACAGAGGTATATCATTTTCATATAATGATGCGACAAAATATTACGCCATCGGTGTTAGTATGAATGACGGAAGCGTTGAATTAACTGAAATATTTCCAGATTAAAAAAAGCACTCGAGAGAGTGCTTTTTTAATCCTTATCAAACCAAATCCAAGGTTCCGTTTTCGGCGGATCAAGTGTAATGTCAATCGGCTTTTTGGTAACAGGGTGATCAAAAGCGAGTCGATTTGACCAAAGGGCAATATTCTTTGTATGTATTCGACTGCCGTACTTTTCATCGCCCAAAAGGGGCATTTTTCGCGATGCGCATTGAACTCGAATTTGATGCGTTCTGCCCGTCTGTAACGAAATTTGCAGCAACGAAACAAGGTTGCCCATGACCTCAATCGTGTCCAAAACTTTATAATTCAATATTGCCTCTTTTGCACCTGTACGAAGTTTCTTTACCACAAACGATTTGTTTTTCGACTTGTCACGAAACAAGAAATCCCGCCATTCCCCTTCCTTCTCCTCGGGGCAACCTGCAACAACAGCAAGGTACTCTTTTTTCATTTTATGTGAAGCAATGGCCTCTGAAAGTCCCGCCGATGCTTTTGCATTTTTTGAAAAAACCATCAGTCCGCCAACCGCTTTATCCAACCGGTGAACAACGTCAATTCTATACGTTTTAGTAAACTTTTCAAGCGTATTAGGCATACACTTTTCGCGAGTGTTTTGACCTCGTTCTGATAGTACACCAATGGGCTTTTCGCATACAATAATCGATTTGTCCTGTAATAATATGTTCAGCATTTAAACTTACTCACTTTCAAAATTATAATATGAATATATTATATTTCGATCATAATGTCAAATAATAACAAAAAAATATAAAAAAAAGTATTGATTTTTAAAACAACAAACTGTATAATGATGTTGTAGATTAATACATCTAATTTAGGAGGATTATTATGAAAAGATTTATTGCTTTGTTTTTTGTGTTAACACTTATTTTTGCTTTACCCGTTATGGCAAGCGCTAAAAAGAGCCCCAACGGTGAGGTTGAAATCAAGGTTACAGTTATTCAGACCAACGGCGGTAACGCTGTAGGCGAAGAAAACAATGACGAATCATACACAGTTACAGCCACTCCTTCCGAAGGATACGAGTTTGACGGCTGGACAATCGAAGGTAGCTACACAATTGTTGAAGGTAGCTTGGACAGCACTAAATTAACTTTTGACTACACAACCGATATTACCATTTCTCCGATTTGGAAGCCGATGGGTACATCTACTCCTTCAGGCCCTGTTGACAGCGGTTCAGGTTCACCTGTTACCTCTGATAACACCAGCAATGCTCTTCCCATCGCTATCGTTTCGTTAATTGCTGTATTGGCTGTTGCTGGTTATGCAATTATTCGTAACAAGCAGGTTGTTCAGTAATTTAATAACAATATGACTACCATAAATCCTGTCCTGATACTTAAAGGTTTCGGGATGGGATTTATTTATTAAACCGAAAGTGGTTGACTTTATGAAAAACATTAAAAGAAGAAATTTATTTGTTGTTTTGATTTCGCTTTTGCTGATTATTGCTATTATTCTTGGCATCATTATATGGCAAAACATTGACACAAATGATTTTGACACTGATAAATATAAAGTTTCATCCGGTGAAAGAAATATTACCGTATCAAACCCACATTACGATGATTCGGTTGTTTTAGTTGAAAACCCGATCAACTTTAACGAATTAGAAAAGCAGAACAAAGATATTTACGCCTGGATAACAGTGCCGAACACAAAAATTGACTACCACATCCTACAAAGTTACACCGAGGATGACCTTTTTTACGTCGATCATAATGTTAATAAAAAGAAGGCCGTTGCAGGTGCAATTTTCACTCAAAAGCTAAATCAAAAGGATTTTTCTGATCCTAACACCGTTATTTACGGTCACAATATGAAAAACGGAAGTATGTTCCGCCATTTGCATAAATTTAAAAAAGAGGATTTCTTTAACGAGAATGAATACTTTTATATATACACGCGAGGACATATACTTACCTATCGTATTTTTGCTGCATACGAATACGATGCGCGACATATATTAAATTCATTCAATTTTTTTGACAAAGAAGTGTTTGCAAAGTATTTAGAATATGCTCAAAATCCTAATTCAATCTATAAAAATACTCGCAAAGTCAATCTGACCACCGACGATAAAATTGTCACGCTCAGCACCTGTTTAGCTAACAATAAGCCGAATAACAGGTATCTTGTTCAAGGAGTCTTGATAAAGGATGAGTTCACCTATTAAAAAGTTTCTAATATTCAATAAAATATGGAAAATTATTATATTTTTAATAATTTCCGCTCTAATAATCGGAAGTTCATTATTTTCAATTATCTACGCGTCAATAAATTTCAGTAATATACTGCGAACGCCTATTATAATAATTTCCGTAATATCAATTTTAATATATATCTTAATCTATTCTAGATTGTATAGAAAAAAAGGCAAAATATTTACATCAATACTATCTGTGTTTTTGTGCTTACTTTTAATTATTCCCAATGGTATTTCATTTCTAACCATCTATGGCAAAAATGCAATGCTGCAAAACAATAATATTCACACTATTCCTCCCGACGTCGACGCATACATCGATGAAAACGGAATAATTAATTACAATGGCAAAAACTATATTTACAACGATAACATTACTACTATTCTCTTTTTGGGTATTGATAAAAACGATATTGATAAAACCTATAAAAACGGCAAAAACGGTCAAGCTGATGCTATTTATGCAGTCACAATAGATACAGAAACGGGCGATACTACGGTAATCGGTGTTTCTCGCGACACCATGACCGATATAAAAATTTATTCGGGCGAAGGAAACTATATCCGAACCGAAAAAAGGCAATTATGCCTGGCGTACGCTTACGGCGATGGAAAGGAAATGAGTTGCGAAAGCACCATTTGGTCACTTTCAAACGTACTGTGCGGAATACCTATCAATACCTATATGGCGGTAGATTTAAACGCAGTTAAAGTATTAAATGATGCCGTAGGAGGCGTAAGGGTACCTGCGTATGATAGTAACATGGCAGAGAAAACCGGTAAAATGATTACCCTTCACGGGGACGATGTGTACAAGTATATTAGGTCCAGAAATATGGACAAAACCGAATCTAATGCCCACCGAATGACCCGTCAAATTGATTATTTAAAGGCCTTCTCAGCAAAAGCTATTGAACGAACCAAAAAGGATATTTCAACTCCGGTCGATCTTTATAACAAGGTAAATAAATATTCAGTAAGCACCCTATCGGTTGATAAGATAACTTTTTTGACATCAGTTTTTCTCAATGGAAATATGAATATCGAATTTAAAAACATTGAAGGTGAAATTGGAGTCGAAGGTAATTACGCCGCATTTTATCCCGATAGTCAAAAGCTATACGAGCTTGTACTCGAAATATTTTATAAATAAATATAAAAAAACAAACCGTCAACAGATTTGTTGACGGTTTGTTTTTTTAATCCCTAAACAATGTATCATTTTCGAGAGCAGAGCGGTGAATCATTCTACCATTGTGGTAAACATATTCGCTTTCATCAGCTTCTGAATTCGGCTCGGATGACGTCTGCAACTCGGAAGTTTTATCAGCAATTACCTCTTTATCAGTAATAGCTGCTGAAGTTTCTTCCTTATGGGCTTCGTAATACGGATCGATAACAATGCGCTTAATAGGCGGATAAACTGCTGAAATTAAAACATAAATCATGAGCTCAATCAGGAATCCAAGCACAGAAAGCATAGTAAAACCGAGAACAAGGCCGTATGCCTGACCAACTATAAACAACACAATATAAAGAAGTATTACTGCGATAAATGCAACCAACAATAAAATATTTCTAAACAAACAAATTATTGAGAAGAAGAATGCATTTTTAAATATCTTTTTAAGTGATAATTTAAGTGTCACCTGCATGAGCATAACGTAAAAATTCATCGCTATAAATATAAATGCTAAAAACAGCGATGCCGCAAACGCAAAGGTGTAGATAAATCCGTTACCCAAATAAGAATAATAGAGTAAAATCGCATTCAGTACAATAGCGCTAATAAAATACTGGATAGCAGAAATAACTATCGATGGGAAAAAGTTTTTCTTTGCTCCGTCGATGAAATCTGAAAACAAGAATACCGGCTCTTCCCTAACGAAATCACGCGTTACCTTAATAACTCCTGCCATTATAGGACCTATAAACGCAAAGGGCAATAGTACGAGCACCCAGTAAAAATAATCGACGTAACCGCCCGGCATCGAGTCTACGATTATAATATCGCCATCGTCAAACGAAACCGACGTTAGTGCGTAATTGTTGCTCTTTTTATCTATTACCGACCATTTACCATCAATATTTTTTATCTTCAATCTTTCGCCATCGAAAATATCCACAATATTCGTTGCAAGATTTAATATCTCTTGACCGTCTTTTTCACTATACTTGGACAAATCAAATTCGGAGCTGCCTTCTGAAATAAAATCAGGATTGATACCTTTTATCTTTTCGGTTAATTTAGCAAATGCCGCCTTTAACTCAATCAATTTCTTCTCACTCGGCTGAAAGGCGTCAATATATTTGTCCGCAATATTGATAATATCGGTAGTATATCCTTCCGAATAAAGATATTCTACTGCAACATTACTTTCTGCCAACGGAGTCATGTTGTAAATACCTACAGACAATGCAATAAATGGAATCAAACACGCTATTAAAATTAAATTAAGCGAACATATTTTCCAAAATTTCGATTTCAAAATTCTGAAAAAGCGGCCAATTTTAGATTCATTATTTTCTTTACTTACGCCGGGACCAAACTTGTTATGGTCGATAAATTTATTTAAAATTCCCAATTTATATCACCTTTTATTATTTATGTGCTCTCGGATGAAATTTATTGTATGCGTTTGAGAATTTATTTCTCATAATATGAGCATACACCTGAGTTGACGAAATGTCTGAATGTCCGAGCATCTCCTGAATATCCTTTAACTGCGCACCGTTTTCGAGCAAATGCGTAGCAAAGGAATGGCGGAGCGTATGCGGTGTAATATCCTTTTTAATGCCTGCCTGTGCCGCATACTGTTTAATAATTTTCCAAAATCCTTGACGTGTCAAGCGTTGTCCATTCATATTGACAAACAATGAAGTTTCATTCTTATCATATACAGTGATTGAACGTACACGCTTTATGTATTCACGTACAGCAGACAATGCAGTGGGATATACGGGAACAATTCGATCATTTTTAGGATTAGAGCAGTGAAGAATACCGACATCGAGAATAACGTCATTTAGATCCAAATTGATAAGCTCTGAAACACGAATACCCGTAGCGTAAATAAGTTCAAGCATCGCCTTGTCACGGCAACCCTTTAAATCATTTACATCGGGCTGAGATAAAAGAATATCAATCTCTCTATTCGATAAAATATCAGGTAACTTCTTTTCGCCCTTTTCAAATTTGATACCTGCAGCAGGATTAGATGAAACAACTCCACTGATAATAAGGTACTGATAAAAACAACGAATAGACGCCACAACACGAACAATTGTTGAGCGACTCTTTCCCTTTATTTCGAGATATTTGATATAATCCTTAATATCCTCGTTTGTTGCCTTTTCAATTTCGTTAACATCATTGGCTTCAAAGTAATCGAAATACTGGCTCAAATCGCGAATATACGATTCAAGCGTATTGGCTGATACCTTTTTTTCTTCCATCAGATATTGTCGGAATTGCTGTTTAAAGTCCTTCATTTTTTTATATACCCCGTTTAAGTTGCTAAAAGCATAATAATTCGTAGTGCTAATGACTGCACAGATGAGATTATTATCATTACAAGCAACGTTATTATTGTCTTTATAAAATTATCTTTATTATTTAGTTCAGTGGTGCAAGTATTATTGCGAAAGGTGTATTCAAATATAGAACTGCAAATTTTGAGCGAACAGTTAAACCGATAATACAAAAACAGCGAAACAATCATATTAAATAGCAGAAACGAAAAAAGAAAAACAATCAATCCACTAAATCCAAAATCAAAATATAAATGCCCCGCAAGCTGTCCAAACGACACGCCAAAATATATCATGAATAAATATAAAATCGGCTTTCCAAAGCAAAAATAGCCCAATAAATAGACAGTTAAAAATATTACCGCCTTTACCCCGAACAATGTCGTAAAAGCAGCAAGATAACCACTTTGAATAAAATTGATCAGTAATCGATAAGCCATCGTCACTGAGTAAAGTTTAAAATTTAGGCGAAAAAAAACGCACCCCATAGTATAAGCGATAAGAATCAATGAATAATATAAAAGCATTCCATTTTTTCTTATCTTAGGTGAGCAATTATAAACTGCGGCAAGCATAATATCATCTCCGTACAAGCTATTTATAAAAAATATGCTCATATAGAGAAAATAATACCGATAAACCGCAAAACATATAAAACATTTAGTTCACATAATACTTTTAAACTTCTAAATATAATATAGTACAAAATCGTTGTAATATCAATCATTTTCTCGCCTAAATTTAATTTTTGGAGAGTTGTACAAATATTATGTTAATCACTTTATGTAAATAATATAAATATTATGTAAACTGTTTTATGTAAACTCAATATCTCGTTGATATTTGTTTTATGTTAACTACTAGTAGATTGGTGCCAAATAGATAAATTTACAATTAATTTATAGTTTTTACAATATGCACAAATTGAATAAATGTCCTACCTTTTCATCAAAATTTTTTTATTTTAAAAACAATTATTTTTTAATAATAAATCTTGACAATATAGGAATCTGTTGCTATAATAATACGGTCGTTTGATTCATTAGCTCAGACGGTAGAGCACTTGACTTTTAATCAAGGTGTCCGGGGTTCGAATCCCCGATGGATCACCAACAAAAAAAGAAACGCTAGTAAATTACTAGCGTTTCTTTTTTATTCCCTTCCCTATCATAAATAAAACAAGCGCTGAAAATTCAGCGCTTGTTTTTTATGAAATCAATATCTTTTCCCAAAGAGATTCGTAATACTTTCTAACCTCGGGATCAAAGTCGTGGAAGTACTGTGCCTTCTTGGTCGCCTCATCAGACGGATAAAGAATTTCGTCCTGATAGTATGAATAATCAGGATTTTCTGCAACCGCAGTATTAGGTGAAGTGTAGCAAATATACTCGGCATTTGCGAGTGCAACTTCCGGCTCACACATAAAGTTTATAAACATCAACGCCGCCTCGTAATTTTTTACACAATTAGGTACGCAAAACGCATCGACAAATATATTGAATCCTTCCTTTGGATAGGCAAATTTCAAATTGGGATTGGATTCAAGCATAACGTAATAGTCACCTGCGTAATAAGGAGCCATAGCGGCATTTCCGCCGCCCATTTTGTTAAACACCTCGTCCATAACACGACCTTGTAAAATGCCATTCTGCTCAATAAGCAGATCAGCAGCAGCATCCCAGTCAGCTTTATCCACGGTATTCAAACTCTGGCCGAGAATAAACTGAGCAATAGCAAAGCAGTCACGCGGATTATTGAAAGTAAGGATATTATCCTTATACTTTTCATCCCACATTATTGTCCAGCTATCCACCTCTTCGTCAACCAAAGTCGTGTCATAGATAAGTCCGACCGTTCCTGCGTTATAAGCGACGGTGTACTCGTTATTTTCGTCATAAAAGAGATTCTTATATTTATTATCAATATACTTGAAATTGCTGATTTTGCTCAAATCAAGCTTTTTAAGCATATCTTCATTCTTCATTCTCTCGATCATGTAATCGGACGGGATTATAACGTCGTACGAAACCGCACCACTTTTTAATTTCGAATACATTGACTCGTTGCTATCGAAATTGTCGTAATTTACGTCTATTCCGGTGAGATGTTCAAAGGCATCGATAACATCGAGTGTACCTTCGTCACCATCGGATATATATTCGCCCCAGTTGAATACGTTAAGCTCTGTACCTGCATAATCGGTAGAATAAACACCCGATAAATTATTAAACAAATCAGTGTATTTATCATTTTGCTTGTTTTGGAGCGAATTTATTCCAAACGCACTTAAAGCAATACATACAGCCAAAACGCCACTAATAACAGAAAGTCTAGCCGCTCTAGTTTCAAACTTATTATCGAACCAGTCACCGATTTTACCGGCGATTTTTGAAATAAATCCTGATCTTGCATTTTTCTTCAACTTCATTTCAGAACGTGCCTGAATGAGATTGACGATAATTAAGAGAATAAGTATCGCAAAGAAAATAACACTAGACAAAGCATAAATATCAGGTTTTACCGTCTTTTTCGTCGTCTGGTTATAAATAAGCAAGGGTAAGGTCTGAAATCCAGTACCATTAGTAAAATAGCTGATTACAAAATCGTCAAGCGAAAGAGTAAACGCCATAATAAACCCTGAAACAATACCCGACGAAATATTCGGTATCACAACCTTATAAAACGCTGAATGAGGAGTGCAACCCAAATCCTGTGCCGCTTCGACAAGATTTTTATCAGTTTGGCGCAATTTAGGCAACACGTTCAGAATTACATAAGGTAAATTGAACGTAATATGTGCTATAAGAATGGTATAAAAACTCAAATACTGCTGAGCGCCGATCAAACGACCGATGAATACAAACAAAAGCATCATCGAAACGCCCGTTACAACATCAGGATTCATCATCGGGATATTGGTAACAGTCATAAATGCACTTTTGCCAATCTTTGAGCGCATATTGAAAATACCAACAGCCGCCAATGTACCGAGTATTGTCGCAATTAAAGCAGAAAGCACGGCCAAAATCAAGGTGTTTTTGAGCGCATTTAAGGTAGCGCTTGAATTAAACAACTCTCCGTACCATTTCACAGAAAAACTCTCGAAAACATAGGTGCTTCTCGATGAATTGAACGAAAAGAAAATCATTACTGCTATCGGCGCATAAAGAAAAATAAACATTAGCACCGAGCAAATCTTTCCAAATAATTTCATAGGATTATACCTCCGTCATCATCGTCGGTAAATCTATTCATTATTGCCAAGCTGATTAGAATTACAACCATCATAATCAGCGAAAGAGCTGCACCTGTATTATAGCTGAGGGCATCAAATCTCTTTTGAATAATATCGCCAATCATCAGAGTTTGCGCTCCACCAAGCTTTTGCGAAATATAAAATGTGCTTACGCTCGGCACGAATACCATTGTAATTCCCGAAATTACACCCGGCAAACTAAGTGGCAAAATTACCCTTTTCAGTTTTGCCCAGCCATTTGAGCCAAGATCCTCTGCTGCTTCGAGCAAGGAATTATCAATCTTTGTCATTACGGTATAAATGGGCAAAATCATATAAGGTATATAATTATACACCATACCGAGAATAACTGCTCCCGGTGTACCGATAAGCTTTAACGGCTCAACTCCAAAAAAGCCGAGAAACGAATTGATAAGTCCTGTCTTTTCCAGAATAGTTGTCCAGGAATATGTCCTAATCAACAAATTCATCCACATTGGAAGCATAACAAGGAGCATCATTATCTTTTGCGTGCTGACCTTTGACCGAGACATATAATATGCAACGGGATAGGACATAACTAACGTAATCAAAGTAGCAATAACGGCGTAAACTAGCGAACGAATGAAAACTTCCTTATACTCACCGATATTTAATATGTAGCTCAAAGTATAGTTTCCGCTCTCGTCAGTAAAAGCGTAATACGCAACGATAACAAGCGGAACGATAATAAAAATCGCCGACCATAAAAGATACGGAGCGTTAATTAACCTTCGTAAAAAGGATGATTTCATGTCTCATCCTCCCCGTCAACTTCAACCTCGTTCAAAAGCTCCATTTCGTCGCTGAACGTACTATAGTCGCCGAACATACCTGAATATTCGGATTTTTTCATAATATGTATGTCCTGAGGCGGAATAGAGATTCCTATTCTATCTCCTACCGCAGGTGAATCGGTGGACTGAATCATCCACTTAAAGTCATTGATGTCAACAATTATTTCGTAATGAACACCCTTGAATGTGATTGACGAAACAACGCCCGAAAGCTGTCCTTCGCTTTCACTGACAACGTCAATATCCTCGGGACGAACAACAACGTCAACCGGTTCATTCTTTTCAAATCCGGTATC
Organism: Clostridia bacterium; assembly: GCA_017381395.1. Classification (GTDB taxonomy): domain Bacteria; phylum Bacillota; class Clostridia; order Oscillospirales; family Acutalibacteraceae; genus UMGS1976. The sequence goes on along the minus strand of JAFOCH010000040.1, from coordinate 2,167 downwards.
AACACATTCAAACCTGTGGCCAAACATTTCGACCAGTTTATCCTCGCGCATAATTCCATCAAGAATATTACTCTCACCAATAAAGTCGGCGACAAATGCATTTTTCGGCTCGTTATAAATATCCTCGGGAGAACCAATCTGCTGAATTTTACCCTCGTTCATTACTACAACTGTATCAGACATCGAAAGTGCTTCTTCCTGATCGTGAGTAACGAAAATAAAGGTGATTCCAAGCTGCTGCTGGATATTCTTAAGTTCGATTTGCATATCCTTACGGAGCTTTAAATCGAGGGCTCCAAGCGGTTCGTCAAGCAGCAAAATCTTAGGATTATTAACGAGTGCTCGCGCAATAGCTACGCGCTGCTGCTGACCACCCGAAAGCGAATGAATCTGGCGACGTTCAAATCCCGAAAGGTTAACCGATTTAAGCATGGCGGTAACTCTTTCGTCAATTTCTTTCTTGTCGACCTTATTCACGCGAAGACCGAATGCGACATTTTCGTAAACGTTAAGGTGCGGAAAAAGCGCATAACGCTGAAAAATGGTGTTAACCTGCCTTTTATACGGAGGAACACCATTCATACGGTTGCCGTCGATAATAACTTCACCGGTATCAGGCTGTGTAAAACCTGCAATGATTCTGAGGGTTGTCGTCTTTCCGCATCCTGACGGACCCAGAAAGGTAACAAACTCGCCATCCTTTATACTTAAACAGAGGTCATCTAAAATAACCTCATCGTCAAAGGATATACCAATGTTTTCTAATTCGACTACAATATTTTCATTTTTGGACATAATATGCATCCCCCTTTGCGGTAATAGGAACTGCTGTCGAATATTCAGCAGTACCAGCGACCCCATTGCACACGCCCTCCGCAAAGGGTTTTTCGCAATCGGCGGATAAAATACAAATCCGCTGGTTGATTGCGGCGTGGCTGGTAGTCAACATTTGCGAATTGAAATTCAATTCTTTAATGCATAGTAATTAATATAAAGCCAAATCCCCGAAAAATCAATAGTTTTTTTGATGTTTTATTTATTTTTTTATAATATTTTCTATGATAATTTTGATTTACTCGTTATAGCTCGTTTTTTCTTAATTTTTCTCGTTATTGCTCGTTTTATACATTTTTAACTAAATTAAAAAAGCATCACCCTTCGGTGATGCTTTTTCTAAAAAACTATGATTATTCAGCAGCTTCCTCTGCGGTTTCTTCAACTACTTCTTCAGCAGCTGCTTCTACCGGCTCGAGAAGAGCCTTGATTGAAAGACTAACACGCTTCTTGTCAAAGTCGATAGCAGTAATCTTTGCAGCTACCTGCTGACCGATAGAAAGTACGTCTGCAGCCTTTTCAATTCTCTCGTTGGCAATCTGAGAAATGTGGATAAGTCCGTCAATTCCCGGAATAACCTTTGCAAAAGCGCCGTAGCTGGTCAAGCTAACAACTGTAACGTCAACAACAGAACCAACTTCGTACTGTGCCTTGAGAATTTCCCAAGGATTGTCCTCTGCGTTCTTGAATCCGAGAGAAATCTTTCTCTTTTCGGTGTCAACTTCCTTAACATATACGTCAACAGTGTCGCCAACCTTGACAACCTCTGACGGATGCTTAATTCTCGACCATGAAAGCTCGGAAATATGTACCATTCCGTCAACGCCACCGAGGTCAACGAACGCACCGTAATTGGTGAGAGTCTTTACAACACCGGTATAACGCTTGCCAGCTTCGATTGCAGCCCAGAACTGAGTTTCGATTTCCTTCTTTGCTTCACGCAATACGCTGCGGATTGAGCCAATAGCTCTACGTCCTCTGTTGATTTCGATAACGCGGAAATTAACAGTTGTGCCCTTTAAGTCGTCAAGTGACTCATTACGGCTAAGTGTAGCATGTGATGCAGGAACGAATACGCGAACGCCATTAGCAACTACGATAACGCCGCCCTTGATAATCTCGGTAACAACGCCTTCGAGAATTTCGCCAGATTCCTTTGCATCATTGATTTTTGACCAACCGGCAATAGCATCCAAACGACGCTTGGAAAGCATAATTGTTCCTTCCATATCGTTTGTTTTGAGGATCATAAGATCCAATTCATCGCCAACCTTAACTTCCTTTGTAAGGTCAACATTGGGATCAGATGAATATTCGCTTGCAGATACATAGC
>JAFOCH010000005.1 GCA_017381395.1 Clostridia bacterium | reverse complement strand
ATCACCACCAACGGATATAAAACCGCCGTTTCAAAGGTGTTTGAAGCAATAAAAATTCTGAAAGGAGATGGCTGATATGAGTAATAAAAACAGTAACCTATCGATTTTATTAAAAGGTCTTCTCCTTGAAAACCCTGTATTTGTGCTTATCCTCGGCACCTGTCCTACACTTGCTACAAGTACCACTGTAATCGGTGCTATTGGAATGGGACTTGCCGCAACGGCTGTTCTCATTTGCTCAAACATGGTTATTTCCATGCTCAGAAGGTTTATTCCCGACACGGTACGAATCCCCTGCTACATCGTTATTATCGCGGGATTCGTTACAGTAGTCGAAATGTTTATCCACGCATACCTGCCGTCCCTTTATGAAACGCTCGGAGTTTATCTGGCGTTGATAACCGTTAACTGCATCATTCTCGGCAGAGCCGAAATGTTTGCAGGTAAAAATACCGTTTTCAAATCAGCGCTTGACGGTGTGGGAATGGGACTTGGCTTTACACTTGCACTGCTTTCGATTGCAACAATTCGCGAGGTAATCGGCGCAGGTACATTTGCAGGAATTGAAATTCCCGTACTTGTCGATTATAAAATCGAATTTTTACAAAAAACGCCCGGCGGATTCCTTGTTTACGGAATCATGATTGCCGTAGTTTACAAGCTAACTCACGGAAAGGCACCTAAAAAGACAAAATTCGGATGTGAATCTTGTCCATCCTTCTCGGTTCGTGGCGGCGTTAAATGTGATAACACAGTAAAGGAGGCAAAATAATGGATACCTTTAAAAGTTTAATTATTATCCTTATGTCCTCCGTACTGGTTAACAACTACGTACTCAACCGATTCCTCGGTATATGCCCGTTTTTAGGCGTATCAAAGAAGCTTAATCAAGCGGTCGGCATGGGATTTTCGGTTATATTCGTAATGGTTGTTGCGACCGCTGTTACATGGCCTATTCAGTACTTCTTGCTTGATAGCTATGGGCTCGGCTATATGCAAACCATTGTATTCATTCTGGTTATTGCCGCACTCGTTCAGTTTATCGAAATGACACTCAAAAAGTTTATACCCTCTCTTCACAAAAGTTTGGGAGTTTACCTGCCGCTGATCACGACAAACTGTGCTGTATTAGGTGTTACCATCGAGAATATTGGCGAAAACTTTACCTTTGTTGAATCACTCGTAAATTCGCTTGGATGCGGACTCGGTTTCCTTTTGGCAATGGTATTGTTTTCAGGCGTTAGGTCAAAGATTGATGATAGTGAAATTCCCGAAAGCTTCAAGGGATTACCCGCTACACTCATCGCCGCTTCATTTGTATCAATGGCATTCCTCGGCTTTGCAGGAATCGTTGATAATTTATTCGCTTAATAAGGAGGTAGTGAGAAATGATTGAAAATATTCTTATTGCCTTTTTGGTTGTGGCTTCGGTAGGAATCATTTGCGCCGTATTGTTAGCACTTGCCTCTCACTTTTTACACGTCGAAGAGGACAAAAAAATGCTCAAAATACGCGAATGCCTGCCGGGTGTAAACTGCGGCGCTTGCGGATATACCGGTTGCGACGATTACGCCAAAGCACTCGCGAATGATAACGTAAAAACTAATTTATGTATCCCCGGTTCCGACTCAGTAGCGGCCGAAATTGCTGAAATCCTTGGCGTAGAACCTGAGGACGTTATCGAAATGATTGCTCACGTTCGTTGCAACGGAAACTGTAACGTAACCACTAAATTTGCCCACTATCAAGGTATAAATTCCTGTGCAGCGGCAATGCTTGTTTACGGCGGAATATACGACTGCCGCTATGGCTGTTTGGGCTGTGGCGACTGTGAAAAGGTCTGTCCGTCTAATGCAATTTGCGTTCACAATGGCGTCGCTCACATCAATAATAAGCTTTGTGTAGGATGCGGCCTTTGTGCAAAGGCATGTCCGAAAAACATAATCGAAATTTTCCCGCAGGTCAGCAGAGTCGCAGTTATGTGTAACAACACCTTAAAAGGTGCCGTTGCTCGTAAAACTTGCAAAAACGCTTGTATCGGATGTAAAAAATGCGAAACAGTATGTCCGTCTGATGCCATCAAGGTCGAAAACAATCTCGCTCACATTGACTATTCAAAATGCTCAAATTGCGGAAAATGTGCGGAGGCATGTCCGACAAAATGCATTAAGTTTTTGGAGCCTATATGCTAAAATCAGATGGGTTAAAAAAGGTCAAAAATGACCTGATTTTAGTCGGTGTTATTTGTACATTGTCACTCGTTGGATTTTTAATTTTCAAGCTAACGATGAAGGATGGAAACCGTGTTTCAGTTTCGATAAACGGTGAGGAAAAATATTCATATTCAATCACCGACAATGTAGAAACCGATATTATCACAGGTAATAATGGCGAAAACAATAACACACTCGTCATAAAAGACAGAAAAGCATATATAAAAAGTGCGACCTGCCCCGATAAAATTTGTGTAGGACATCGACCGATTTCAAAGGATGGCGAAACCATTGTATGCCTACCACATAAAATCGTGGTTTCGATAACCGAAGGAAAATAATAAACGGAGAATAGTATGAAAATCCAAACAAAAAAGATAACCGTACTGGCACTTTTTTCAGCTATGGCGATTATATTCTCCTATATCGAGGCGATTTTACCCCCAATTTGGTCGGCGATCCCTGGAATAAAGGTCGGTCTGGCCAACATTGTTACTGTTGCCCTACTCTATAGATTTTCGATAAAAGAGGCATCAATAGTCGCTTTTATCAGAATAATTATTATTGCGCTACTTTTTGGAAACGCGATGACGCTGATGTATAGCATAGCAGGATTTGTATTGAGCATAGCAATTATGGCTATATTAAAAAAGACAGGTATGTTTTCAACAGTGGGAGTCAGTATTGCAGGCGGTGTTTTTCACAATCTAGGTCAAATTATCGTTGCGATGATTGTACTTCAAACAAAGGAAATCGGTTATTATATGATTATCCTCGCTATTACAGGAACTGTCGCCGGTATACTAATCGGAATCGCAGGTAATTTAATGCTCAAATACAGTAGCAAACGGCGTTTGTAAATATATATATTGACTATTTTTTAACAATATGGTAATATGAAAATATCCCTAAATATTACATTAAAGGAGAAAAATTTTATGAAAAAGTTGCTCTGCTTAGTCCTCAGTATCATTATGGTATTCTCGCTCACCTGTCTTGTCGGCTGCTCTGACAAGGAAGATGGTGCTACCGAAACCGCTGATACTCTCAAATTCGGTTTAGGCATCAATGCAAAGCTCGAAAATATCACCAGCGCTGACGGTGACACTGTCGGTAATGCAAAGGCCTCTGTAACAGCTGCCGCTGTTCTCCTTGACAAGAATGGAAATATTGTTAAATGTACAATCGACTCAATGGAAAACAACATGGGCTTCACTTCAGAAGGCAAGTTTGTCGAAGCCGGTGAATACAGAACAAAATACGAACAGGGCAACGACTATGGTATGGTTGCCTATGCAAAAGCCGAAAAAGAATGGTTTGAGCAAATTGATGCACTCTGTGCACTCGTTGAAGGAAAGAAAATCGACGAGGTTAAAGCACTCGTTGCCGCTGATTACAAAGGTACAGAAGACGTTATAAGCGCTGGCTGCACCATCTACATCTCTGACTTTGTTTACGCTATCGAAAATGCAGTTAAAAATGCTGCTGAATCAAAGTCTACCAGCGACTGCACAATCAAGCTCGGCATCGTTTCTACCCAGACAGGCGCAAAGGACGCTGCCGAAGAAGCTGAAGGCGCAAACGAGGTAGACACAACCGTTGTTGCTACTGCAGTAGATAAGGATGGAAAGATTGTTGCCGTTTCGACCGACGCTCTGGCTGCAAAGGTTACATTTGATACAAAGGGCGTTTCTGCAACAGAAGCCGCAGCAATCACAACAAAGAAGGATGCAGGAACAAACTATAACATGGCCGCTTACGGTCAAGACCTCAACGGCGACGGCAAGGTTCTCGAATGGTTTGAGCAGGCGGATGCCTTTAATGTTGCTTGCATCGGAAAGACAAAATACGATGTTGCTTCCCTTTCTAACGATAAGGGTTACGGATCGGATGATCTCCAAAAAGCAGGTTGCACAATCCACATTGGCGATATGGTAAAGGCACTTTCAAAGGCCGTTTAATTCAATTACTCAAGGGGGTTGTTTTATGACAATCCCCTTTTAATTTTATCATTATTAAAGGCAAAAAATTATGAAAAAAATTATAAGCTTAATTTTGGTCGGATTGATAATAATCGGGATAACTAGCTTAACCGGCTGTCAAAAGGACGCTGTGTACGAAAAATTCACCGACTACTCCTTTGATTATTTTGATACGGTTACAACCATCATCGGATACGAAAAGTCAAAGCAAGACTTTGACAAAAATTGTGATAAGATAAAGGGACTTCTCGACGAATATCACAAGCTGTACACCATTTATAATCGATATGATGGGATAAATAACCTTTGCCTTATAAACAGTGTAAAAGACAGCGAACACTCTGAATTAAAGGTTGACCAAAAAATTATAGATATGCTCAATTTCGCTAAAGAAATGTACGAACTTAGCGATGGCAAACTGAATATAGCTATGGGTTGCGTACTTTCGATATGGCACAATTATCGTCAGGATGGAATAAGCAGCCCCATAAATGCAAAATTGCCGCCCTACGAATCACTAATCAAGGCAAACGAGCATACCGATATTAACAATCTCATTATCGACGAGAAATCAGGCACAGTTTATATTTCCGACCCACAAATGAAGCTCGACGTTGGCGCCGTTGCAAAAGGTTATGCCGTTGAAAAAATCGCCGAATATATGAAGCAAAACGGCATGGACGGATATTTACTCAACGTAGGCGGAAACGTTAGGGCTGTGGGAAATCGTCGTGACGGTAAAAAATGGACAATAGGAATAGAAAACCCCGACACCGATGACACGGAAAAAACGTATATTGAATATCTCGAAATCAACGATATGTCACTCGTTACTAGCGGCTCGTATCAGCGTTTTTACACCGTGGACGGAAAGAATTATCATCACATTATCGACCCCGAAACACTCATGCCGAGTGATAGATATTTATCAATTTCTGTGCTTTGCGAATCATCCGCCTATGCCGATGCCCTTTCCACCGCACTATTTTCGATGGAATTGGAGGATGGGCATAAGCTCATTGAGTCGCTAAAAGACGTTGAAGCAATGTGGGTTATTACAAACGGACAGCAAATTTACTCAAGCAAATTTAAGGATTATTGCACAAAAGAATAATATAAATCGAGCGTATGGAAAGCTACTTTTCCATACGCTTTTTCATATAATAATTTATTACAAAATGTTCCAAAAAAATTAACAGTTTGTTGCTTGTACTTGGTCGCAAAATAGGTTAGAATAGATATAAATAAATTATTAGGGGTAATTTTGGTGAAAATTGGGTTTAAAATTTTAATTTGTATAATGCTAGTTACTATAATGGGACTAACCGGTTGCCGTGGTATACTTAATGGTGTTATTGATAATGGTTCATCTGGCACCGATACGTCAAACACTACACTCGATGCCGCTTCGTCAGAAAATGAAAGTGTGGATGTTGATACTTCGTCAGCTATTTCGAGCAAGGATGCATCCAGTGCCACTTCGAGTAAAGCTACGAGCAGTAAGCCCAAGCCGAGTGTTAGTAGCAAGGTAGAATCGTCATCATCGACGGAATCGACCGAGGATATTTCGTCAGCAGAATCTGTTAATTCAGAAGTTAGCGACAACGACTCATCAACTGACGATTCATCCGAAAGCGAATCAACTTCGAGTGAAAACTCGAGCAATAATTCAGGTGGCAACTCAGGCGGAATAAAATATATAGCATTCACCTTTGACGATGGGCCAAGCTCGACTTATACCAAAAAAATCGTGGACAAGCTTGCATCCTATGGTGGACGCGGCACATTCTTTATCGTAGGAAACCGTCTCAACAGTACCACCGGTGCTACAATTCAATATGCCGTACAAAAAGGCAACGAAATAGGTATTCACGCCTATACTCATTCGTACAAGTACAATAATTGCAGTGAATCCATTTATCAAAGCGAACTGTCAAAAACGGCAGATGCGATTCACAAATATTTGCCCAATTATAACATTACCCTGATGCGTCCTGTTGGCGGAATGATTACCGACAGTCGCCTTAAATCATGTCCGTACGCTGTAATTAACTGGAACAAAGATACCAACGATTGGCGATACAAAAGTCCTTCGGGTAACTCGGGCAAAATCAATACAATTTATAACAATACGATAAAGAACGTTAAAAACGGCGACATTATTCTGATGCACGAAATTTATAAAAATTCGTATGAAGCATTCTGTCAGGCGATTGATAAACTTTACAAGGACGGATACAGATTCGTCACAGTAACAGAGCTTATCGGTAAATCAAATATCAGAGCGGGTAAAAAATATACCCACGGCTGAGAATTTAATTATTCGCATAAAAAAGAGCTGATTTATAAAATCGGCTCTTTTTTTGTTTGATTATTTCCGCTTTTAAATAGGGTTACTTTTCGATTGTTTCGACCGGTTCAATATCTCTGAATAACAGAGTAATGCACCATACTCCTGCCAAAGCTACCAATGTGTAAATAATACGGCTAATAATTGAGGTTTGGCCACCAAAAATCCACGCAACTAAATCGAAGCGGAAAAGGCCGATACTGCCCCAGTTAAGAGCACCAATGATAGCTAATGATAAAGCTGTCTTATCAAGCATCTGTTTTTCAACTCCTTATTTAATAACCGCTTTTGATTCGGTTACTTTAAGTTTTCATAAACAGTTTTCCCGATAAGATGATTTTTATTCATTATTTTATTTTTTTATTAAAATAGATGCTCCGAATGGCTTTATAATCAGTTGATCATCTTCGACTTCACCCATAAACACTTCGGCATTTTTCCATTCATCAGGTAGCTCAAATTTTTCTTCCTCGTGCCAACGATTGACGGCGATAAGCACCTTGCTATCGTCCTTTTCGCGAGTATAAATTACATATCCCAGACCGCTGATAACCACGTTAAATTCGCCGCCGTTAAAGGCAATATTTTCAGCGCGTAGCGAACCTAGTTTTTTATAAAACTCAATAAGCTCGGTGTCCTCGTTTCCCCACGGATAAGTTCCTCGGTTAAACGGATCGCGACAGCCGTACATTCCCGCTTCGTCACCATAGTAAAGGCAAGGAATTCCCGGCAAGGTATACTGAAGCACAGCCGCAATTTTTGACAGTTTCTTTCCGCGGGAAAGCATTTCATCCGTCATAACAAAGTTCGCCTGTTCGGGTCGAGTTGACGGCATATTTTCGGCTCCGAGAGCGGTGATAATTCGCTCTGTATCATGAGTACCGACGTTATTCATAAGCGTATCAAGCGACGGCTTTGGATAATTTTCGATTACGGTCAAAATGCTGTCAGTAAAATCATATCCGTCACCACCGCTGACAAAGTCTATTATCGCACTGCGAAAGGGATAATTCATAACCGAATCAAGCTGATCGCCTAGAAGAAAACGTCGTCTTCCCCCACCGCTAATTTTATTACTAGCATCCTCCCACACCTCACCGATGAGCAAGGCATCAGGATTTTCACTCTTTATCGTGCGGCGGATTTGGTCAAGAAAGGCATCAGGCAATTCATCGGCAACGTCAAGTCGCCATCCCGAAGTTCCCCTTTTCATCCAGTAGCGCAAAACGCCATTTTCGCCGCAAATGAAATCCATATAGCTGGGTACAGTTTCGTTAAGCTCGGGCAAGGTCTTTATCCCCCACCACGAGTGGCATTTTTCGGGCCAATGAATGAAATTGAACCAGCTGAAATATTCGCTGTTTCGGTCATTATATGCGCCCGAATTGCCGTAACGTCCGTAACGATTAAAATAAATACTGTCGTCGCCCGTGTGACTGAAAACGCCGTCGAGAATGATTTTTATTCCCATTTTCTTTGCCTCTTTGCACAGCGAAACAAAGTCAGCTTCGGTGCCGAGAGACGGGTCAATTTTAAAATAATCGGCTGTGTTGTAACGATGATTTGAGTGCGCCTCAAAAATAGGATTGAGATAGATTATCGTTACGCCAAGCGATTTCAAGTATGGCAATTTTTGTTCAATACCCTTTAAATCGCCGCCAAAGTAGTCCTGTCCAATTTCAGGAAAAACTTTATCCTGCTTCCATACTGGTCTTTCCGACCAATCGGTCACAAGATAGCGACCATCGGGCAATTCTTCTTTTTTCTTGCCCGAATTATGAAAACGGTCGGGAAAAATTTGATAAAACACGCCCTGCTTAAATTCGTCGGGAGTAGTATAATCGGCATCATATACTGTAAGCTGGTATTCGCTGCCCTTATCGGTCACTTCTCCTACCGAATAGCCGACGTTATAAACCCTATTTCGTTTAAAATTGCCGTCAAATTCAAAATGATACCAATAAAGTCCCGCTGTATCGGTGAAATAGGTCACCGAATACATTGTGTAGCAGTCGTTAACCCTTTCGCACGGGTACATTGCGATATATTGGGCGTCACAGCCATCACGCCTGATTACTAGATGAACGTTACACGGATAATAACTATCGTGCAAAATGATAGACAAATTCAAGCCCTCCCCGACGGTAATCGGAGAGAGCTTTGATTTATACTGTTTGTCTCGGCTGCAAAAAATATGCATTATTTTTCAACCCTTTTAAGATTCCAAATAGTATTGGCGTAATCATCAATGAGGCGGTCAATAGCAAATCTGCCCGATTTTGCAATATTGACGAGGGATGCTTTGTTCCACGCTTCTTTATTAGCATAGAGGTCGTATGCACGCTGATGAGCATTGCAATAATCGGCATAATCGGCAAACGCCATATAAGTGTCTGACGAAAGAAGAATGTGCTTGATATTATCAAATGACATTCCGTCGATTCCTCGACCGATAAGGTCAACAACCTCGCAAAGCTGGGGATTATTATTGTAGTAATTCATCGGGTTGTAACCGTTTGCTTTGAGCAGGTCAACCTCGTGAGCTTCCATACCGAAAATAATGATATTATCATCGCCGACAGCTTCGTGAATTTCGACGTTTGCGCCATCCTCTGTACCGAGGGTAATTGCACCATTGAGCATAAACTTCATATTACCGGTACCCGATGCCTCGGTTCCTGCAAGTGAAATCTGTTCGCTGATTTCGGCGGCAGGCATCAAAAGTTCGGCCATTGTTACACGGTAATCCTCGATATAAACTACCTTCAACTTCCCCTTCATATCGGGGTCGTTGTCGATCATTTTAGAAATCTTGTAAATCATTTGGATAATCTGCTTTGCTACATAGTAGCCAGGAGCTGCCTTTGCTCCGAAAATGTAGGTTTTCGGTGTAAAAGGCGCGTTAGGATTATTCTTGATATACAAGTATTCGGTGAGGATATGAAGTGCGTTCATTTGCTGACGCTTATACTCGTGCAAACGCTTTACCTGAACGTCAAAGATCGAATCAACGTTAATATCGGTATGTCCTTGTGACTTGATATAATCAACAAAACGCTGCTTATTATTACGCTTAATATCGGCCAGACGCTTGAGAACATTTTTATCCTCGGTGAAGTTCATAAGTCCTTCAAGCTCGGCAGCATTCTTTACAAAGCCGTCACCGATAAGTTCCTTTATCATAGCGGTAAGCTCAGGGTTTGCCTGGCAGAGCCAACGTCTGTGAGCAATACCGTTGGTTACGTTACAGAACTTTTCAGGAGAAACGGTATAGAAGTCGTGGAATACCGACTCCTTCAAAATGTCACTGTGTAAACGTGAAACACCATTTACCGAATATGAACCTGCGACAGAAAGATTAGCCATTCGGATAACCTTGTTATCAATAATTGATGTGCGGTTAGCCAAATCCCAGTTTCCTGTTTTGCCAAGCACTTCTGCGTGATAGCGTCGGTTAATTTCCTGAACGATTTGATAAATTCGCGGTAAACGCTGTCTGAACAATTCCTCGTTCCAGCATTCAAGCGCCTCAACCATAACTGTATGGTTTGTGTAACCAACAGTCTTTGTTACTATAGACCATGCCTCATCCCAAGTATAACCGCATTCGTCGAGCATTATACGCATAAGCTCGGGAATCGAAAGTGCAGGATGAGTATCGTTAATATGAATTGCAACCTTATCAGCAAAATTTTCCATTGTGCCGTATTTTGAAAGATGGCGGTGAACAATATCCTGAATAGATGCAGAAACAAGGAAATACTGCTGACGAAGACGAAGTGACTTTCCTTCATAGTGATTATCAGCAGGATAAAGCACCTTGCTAATTGCTTCTGCCATAGCATTTTCTTCTACAGCTCGTAAGTAATCACCCTGGTTAAAGAGAGCCATATCGAATCCCGGCTTTGTTGCTTCCCAAAGGCGAAGTATAGCAACTCCGTTACCATCCTTGCCCGGTACCATCATATCATAAGGAACGGCCTTTACTATCGTGGCTCCGTGGCTCTCAATATGATGATATGTACTGTCCCACCATTCGTTTACGTGGCCGTCAAAGCTAACGTCAACCGCTTCTTCGGGATGAGGCTCAAACCAAATTTCGCCACCCGGAAGCCAGAAGTCAGGCGTTTCTGCCTGCCAACCGTCAACAAGCTTCTGACGGAAAATGCCGTATTCGTAGCGAATAGAATATCCCATCGAGAAATATTCACCATTTGCAAGTCCGTCGAGGATACAAGCGGCAAGACGACCGAGGCCACCGTTTCCGAGACCTGCGTCGGGTTCAAGCTCGTATAATCTTTCGAGCTTTGCTCCCATATTAGACAACGCTTTTTTAAAAGCATTTTCGAGATTGAGATTATAAAGTGCATTTTTAAAAGAGCGGCCCATAAGGAATTCCATACACAAGTAGAATACCTGCTTTGCTTCCTGCTCGTTTGCGCGTTTTTCAAAATCTTCTCTCTGCTTTTTCATTATGTCCTTGATAACAAGAACACACGCCTTGTAAAAAATATCATTTGAAGCTACCGACGGAGTGACTCCAAAATTATGCGATAATTTCGCTTCGATAAGCTCCTCTATCTTTTTTGATGTAAACTTTGTCATAAAAAATTATTCCTCCATAACAAACGTTTTAATGTTATTATACAACTGAATATATAATATTACAACATATTCAAAATTTCAAGTGTTCATTATAACTTATTTTGTTCATTATTTTGTGCAATTTGTATAAACGTATTATAAATTTATTTATTATCACAACTGAACAATGCCAAAATAAACAAATTTTTAAATAAATTACGACATAGAAAACCATCAATATGTATAGTATTATTTTGAAATAAAAATACAAAATGTCAGGTAATTTTAAATAACTGTTGAAAAAAAGATATAAATTACTTATAATTATATTGTTAATTAGATAGGAGTGTTGAATTTGAGCAAAGTTATTATCAGTGCTGACAGTACCTGCGATCTTTCAAAAGAAATTGCCAAAAAATACGATGTAAAAATCTGTCACGGGCCTGTTATTCTGGGTGACAAATCGTATATTGACGGAATCGACATTCAGCCACATGACCTTTTTAAATATCACGACGAAACGGGAGTTTTGCCAAAGACTGCCGCTATAAACTATCAGGATTATATTGACTTTTTCACTCCTCTTACCGAGGGCGGAAACACAGTCGTTCACTTCTGTCTCAGCTCCGAAATGTCGTCAATGTGCAACAATGCCAGAATGGCGGCTGAGGACGTAGGCAATGTATTTGTCGTCGACAGCCGCAACCTTTCGACAGGCATTGCTCTGCTCGTTTTAAAAGCAGTTGAACTTGCACAAAACGGCGAAGAAGCAGAAGCTATTTATAACACGATTATTGATAGCATTAACAAGATAAATGCTTCATTTGTTATTGATACCCTACTCTATTTGCACAAGGGTGGCAGATGCTCAGCAGTAGCTATGCTTGGAGCAAATCTTTTGAAGCTTAAGCCCTGCATCGAAGTACACGATGGCAAAATGGACGTTGCTAAAAAGTATAGAGGCCGATACAACGATGTCATCCTCGAATATGCAAAAAATTGTCTCGAAAATTTAGAAAACATTGACAATCAACGCTGCTTTGTTACGCACACAATGGAATACAACTCTGAACAGGCAAAACTTGTTTGTGATTACATTAAGAGTCTGAATTACTTTGACGAGGTTATCGAAGCAACCGCAGGATGTACCATTTCTGCTCATTGTGGACCAGGCACACTCGGCATTATTTTTATGAACAAATGAAAAACGAAATAAACATTCTCTGTGTCGGAGACGTTGTAGGTAGCATTGGTTGCGATTTTTTAAGATCAAAGCTGCCCATGCTTAAACGAATAAAAGGTATAGATGCTGTTATAGTCAATGGAGAAAATTCCGCTGACGGTAACGGCATTACACCTGTTTCGGCCAAACATATTTTAGACAGCGGCGCTGATATAATTACGGGCGGAAACCACTCCTTCAGACGTCCCGAAATGCACACCGTTTTTGACGAAAGTGATTGCATTATCCGACCTGCAAACTATCCGGAAGGCGCTTATGGTAGCGGTTATACTATCATAGACATCGGCTTTACAAGAATTGGTGTTATCAACATTTTAGGCGTGGTTTATACCGAGCCGCTCGACTGCCCTTTTAAAACGGCAGATACGATTATTGAAAAGCTAAAAAACGACGGAATCAAAAATATTTTAATAGATATTCACGCCGAAGCTACTGCAGAAAAAAAGGCACTTGCATACTATCTTGACGGTCAGGTTTCTGCTATCTTCGGCACCCATACTCACACGCAAACCGCCGATGAACAAATTCTACCAAACGGAACAGGATTCATCACCGATTTAGGTATGGTTGGGCCTACAAACTCTGTTTTAGGTGTAAAATCAGAACTGGCAATAAAAAAAATGAAGGACAAATTACCCGTAAGATTTTCACTAGCTGATGGCGATTGTCACCTCGACGGATGCATCTTTACCATCGATGTGAAAAGTGCAAAATGCACATGCGTTGAAAGAATACATATTGAATAAACAAATGCTCAATAAATGTAATTTTTTCGTAATTTTTGCTTATTACAGTTAATAATATTGATATTGATTTTTTTGTAGATATAATGTATAATTAATCTGTTAACTTGGAGGTGCTGTAACTTTGAATAAAGATCTTACCCTTGCCGATTTATCACAATTTATTCGTAAAAACATTGCGGTATCTATCGTTACCGCATTCATTTTCTCTATCATAACCTATTTAGTTTCTTCATCTATGGCGGTAACCACTTACACATACTCCTTTTCATACGAAGTTGTTGTCGCTTGGGATAATGTTGACCTTTCTCCTAGCGGAGCAATGACAGCAGCCGACTTCGCAGAAAGCCAGGTAGCTGCTCTCAAACCACGAATGAAAGGCACAGATTTTCTCAAAAACGTTATAAAAGATGCCGGATACGAGGGTAAACTTTCAGTCAAAGCTCTCTCGACTATGATTAGTTTATCAAGCGAAGAAGACGTACCGATTATCAACGTAGATTTTTCCGGAACAAATCCTAAATTATTAAAGCGACTTGCTCACACCTACGTAGTACTTGCTCCAAAACATATTAAAAAGGTGTACGTATCACTCGATCCTTTTGAACCAGTTAGATACAAGAACGCATATACCACACCCGTTAAAACATATACAACATCCTCATTTGTTTTAGCTCTGTTAGGTATTCTTGTACTCCTCTATTTCGTTGAGTCGCTCGATACCAGAGTTAAGTCAGCGACTGAAATCGAGAAAAAATACGAAATTGCAAATCTCGGAATTATTCCAAATTTCTATATAAGCAAGAAAAACAGCTACACCAAATACGGATATCAAAAGGGGGCTAGCAGTAATTATGAGTCGTAAGAATATTAATATCTATGAGCAGATAAACGACCCTAACGAACCGGCAAAAGCACCTAAAAGACATCGCCGTAAACCATTGCTGCTTAATGAAATGTTGCCCTTTGCAATAAAAGAAGCTTACAAAGCAGTACGAGCTAATATAAACTTTTCAATTGGTGCAAAAACAGGATGTAAAATATTTCTTATTACAAGTTCGGTTGCCGCAGAAGGTAAAACAACAATTGCAGTTAATCTTGCAATCGCATTTGGACAAACCGGCGCAAAGGTACTCCTTATCGATGCCGATATGAGAAAATCATCCATTCATAGATACCTCGGTATCAAAAACACACTGGGACTTAGTAACGTATTAAGCGGTTATACCCAGCTAAATGAAATTATTAAAAAGACTCCTCACGGTTTTGATTGCATGACGGCAGGACCCACTCCTCCCAACCCTGCAGAGCTTCTTTTAGCCCAGCCGTGCGACGACCTTCTCAACACACTTGCACAGTATTATGATTACATTATCATCGATACACCACCTGTCGCAGTAGTCAGCGACTGTCTGGCACTTGTCGAAAAGGTTGACGGAGTTGTATTAACCATTCGTGAATATTACACTGTTCACGAGCAACTCGAAAAATCAATTTCGGCACTTAAATTTGCTGATGCGAAAATTCTCGGATTTATCCTCAACGACTCAAAGGGGAACGGTAGAACCTACAAATATAGGTATCGTTATAGCTATCGTTACAATTACAGAAAAGGATATAGCGGTTACGATTATTACGATAATTATGGAGACTACGAATAATTTATAACCGATTTTCAAAATTAACGTTAGCCCCTTAGATAATATGTGCTCTGCTTTGCACATAATTAACCCAACCACTAAATTACAAAGCATGAGCTAATCACTCATGCTTTTTTATTTCAATTAAAAAGAAGGTTTACCATAACAGAATGATTGACACACACTCACATATTCTACCGGAATTGGACGACGGTTCAAAAAGCGTTGATGAATCAATAAATATGCTAAAGGTTTTAAAAGAGCAAGGAATAACTCACGTTATAGCAACGCCTCATTTTAAAATGACTGATAGTAAAACAAGTATTGACGACTTTTTAGTTAAAAGAGAGGAATCCTATCAAAAGCTAATAAAAGAAATCGAAAAGCAAGGACTAGACCTGCCAAAGATTTCCCTTGGCGCCGAAGTTTTACTTACAATGGATTTGATAGAGGCAAATGATATTAACCGACTTTGCATCGAAAATACCGATATAATGCTAATCGAGTTACCCTATTATGAATGGCAAAGTTGGATATTTAGAATGCTATATAATCTGTGCGATGACAATTTTATTGAACCGATAATTGCTCACGTTGACAGATACGTTGACTTTATTTCGGGTGATATATATGAGCAACTATTCAGTCTTGGCTACAAAGCGCAGGTAAATGCTGAATTTGTAGACAAAAAAGCGGCATATAAAAAGCTAAAAAAATGGCTCAAATCAGGTCAAATTTGTTATGTTGGCTCGGATGCACACGGATTCGACTTTCGTCCCCCGACCTTTGACAATTATTTTAAAAAGATTAAAAAAATTGCCGGTGACAGCTTTATAAAAAATGTAGAAGAGCATTCAGCCAAACTCATTAAAAAATTAGAAAAATAACAAGGGATAGCCCCTACGAAAGGTAGATAAAATTATGATTTATGCAGCAGTTTTAGCAGGCGGAAAAGGTACACGAATGGGCAGCACCGATGTTCCGAAACAATTTCTCGAACTTGACGGAAAGCCCATTATTATCCATACGGTCGAAAAAATGCTTATGTGCGACCGATTTGAAAAGGTTATCGTCGGAATCAACCCCGATTGGAAATCCTATTGCGAAGATTTGATCGAAAAACACATCGGCAAGGACGATCGACTCATCGTTTGCGCCGGCGGAAGTGATCGAAACGGCACTATGTGTAACGTAATCGACGTTATAAAGGAAGCAAACGGACTGAATGACGATGATATCATCGTTACTCACGATGCTGTACGCCCCTTTGTCACAAAGAGAATTATCGAGGATAATATCGAAGCCACACTCAAATATGGTGCTTGCGACACCGTTATCCCTGCAACAGATACAATTGTTCGTTCTGATGACGGCACAACCATTTCGGAAGTACCCGAAAGAAGTCGCCTTTATCAAGGACAGACACCGCAGAGCTTCAACATTAAGCTGCTAATGGATAGCTTTAACGCACTCACCGACGAAGAAAAAGCAATCCTCACCGACGCTTGTAAAATTCTCGTACTCAAAAATCACCCCGTTCATCTCGTAAACGGCGAGGTTCTCAACTTTAAAATTACTACAATCAGCGACTATCAGCTTGCAAAGGCGATGCTGGTTATTAAATAATAAAACAAGAAAGGCAGTAATTTGCTTTGATTAGTTAT
>JAFOCH010000039.1 GCA_017381395.1 Clostridia bacterium | reverse complement strand
TCTGTCCAATTCGGTAAAACTGCCCTGGTCGAAAATACCGGATAAAATAGCTTTTGCCATTTAAAATTCCTCCTGATTATTAAAAGGTCACCATTTGACCCCATTTTAATTTCCATTATTTGATTATATTATATATTTCGTCAATTATCAAGTGTTTCTGTGCCTTTTGAGCAATTTTTACACATTGTAAATAACTGAATAATGTTTATGCAATCGGTTTGTTCATTTTCTATGTAGCGAAGGAGCAAAAATGCACTTTTCGGAGCCGCTTTGTCGAGGTTGCAAAGGAGTGTTCCGCGGTTGATTGCATAGTTCATGGTTGCTCTCGAAATAAGGTCGCACAACCAAATATCTTTTTCAGCAGGGGAAACGTCGTAAATGGTGAAAATTTCATTTATAATCGAGAATTTTGAGTGGCCTACAATCTCGCCTGTTTCGGTGTCGGTTGCAATCATCGCATTGGCCCCTTCAAAAAGGGTGTTATCAAAAATTTCTGCAATTTGTTCGCTTGTTGCGGGTTTTACGTGAATCATTTTCTTCTACCTCTTTTTTTAGGTTGTTCGTCGGATTCGCTCTTGTCACTTCTTAAAGCGTCGCAGCGGAGTTTGGTGATTTCCTTTTCGGTCAGCTCACGCCATTTTCCCGGTTTGAGCATGCCGAGTTTTAAGGTGCTGATTGCGGTTCTTTTCAGTCGAATTACGCGAAGGTCAACCGCCTCGCACATACGTCTTATTTGACGATTTCGTCCTTCGTAAAGGATGATGGAAAGCACAGTTCTGTCCTCGGCCGATTCCATAACACTGATTTCGCAGGGAAGTGTTTTTATCCCGTCATCGAGGACTACGCCCTCAGTGAGCTTTGTGGTTATTTCGTCGGTGACCTTGCCTCTAACGGTGACTCGATATGTCTTTCCGATTTTGCTCCTCGGGTGCATCATCATATTGGCAAATTCGCCGTCATTCGTCATCAGGAGCATACCTTCGCTGTCCTTGTCCAGACGGCCAACGGGATATATTCTTTCCTTGATTGTTTTCGTCAGGTCGGTTACACATTTTCTATCTCTGTCGTCTGTCACCGAGGTCAAGTATCCGCGTGGCTTATTAATAACAATATAAATCTTTTCCGATTCGTTTCTAATCGGCTTTCCGTGGACAGTGACCAGGTCCTTGCGAGGATCGATTTTGTCACCGAGCTTTGCTACGCGTCCGTTAACCTTTACAAAGCGAGATTCAATAAGCTCTTCTGCTTTTCGGCGTGAAGTAATTCCACATTCTGATATGTATTTTTGCAATCTTACCTTTTCGTTCATGTTATCTCCTTATTTTGCGCCGAAAAGCGCCTTTAACCAATATTTATAGTCCTTATTTATTATTGTGTATTTGCTCGATTTAATCTCATATGTCGCAGTGATGTCGCTTTCTGCAATTTTTTTGTCGCCGATAAAGTATTCAACCTTGCCCAATTTTTGACCCTTTTTAACGGGCGCGAAAACAAATCGGTCAAGCGTGGTTTTAAAGGTCACCTTGTCAAATTGCTCAGGCAAAAGGGTCACCTTCGGCGGTGTAAAATTCACCGCAACCTTGCCATCCGAATTGGCGACGGCAATATTTTCAATATCATCGGGGGTATAAAGCGTATCAATTTTAAGCTGTGAAAAGCCGTAATCGAGCAGGGTGGCGTGGTCGGACCAGTCGCTCGGTGCATTGAGTGTAACCGCGATAACACCCATCCCGTCCTTTTGCGCGCAGGAAACTAGGCAACGTCCCGACTTTTTTGTAAATCCGGTTTTTATCCCGATGGCGCCGTCATAGTACCAAAGCAGCTTATTATGATTTTTCAGTGTTCGGCGGTATGGCGGGTTTCCGTATTCGAGCGTCATCGTTTTATTGGCGCAAGCGGTGGCAAACTGCTCGTTTTTCATAGCATAAACCGCTAACTTTGCCATATCAATCGCCGTCGAATAATGCTCATCGTCATCCAATCCCGACGGCGTAACAAAATGCGTGTCGGTCATTCCAATTTCAGCTGCTTTTTTGTTCATCAAAGCGGCAAAATTTTCGACCGAACCCGCTATCGAAATAGCAGTCGTGTTTGCAGCATCGTTACCGCTTGCGAGTAGCAGGCCGTACAAAAGGTCGCGGTAATGCACTCGGTCGCCTTCTTGCAAACCCATTGACGAGCCCTCAACCGTGACCATTTCCTTTGTCGCGACTATTTCTTCATCAAGGTCGCACATTTCGCAAAGAAGGAGCGCCGTCATAATCTTTGTCGTGCTGGCCATGCTTGTTTTGTTATTGCCGCTTTTTTCGCAAATGAGTTCGCCCGTGTTCATTTCTACAACGGCGGCATATTTTGCCGATACGGAAGGCATCTGTCGCGGTGCAGCGGCATAAACTCTATCGGTCAAAGCGGTCAAAAAAACAGCCGCAGTAATTATATAAATAGCCAGTCTTTTTATCATAAAATAATCGCACCTTTCGGGGCGCATTTCATGAATACACGCCCGCAAAATTATATGCAGGCGTGCTTGGCCGATATTATTTTTTACGCGTCTTTTTCTTCTTCGTTTTTATCCTTTTTAAACAGGGCGGTAACCTTGTCAAAAAGGGCAGGAATAAGGTCGATTGCCTTGTCTGCTGAGCTGGGGTTTTTGTTTATTTGGAGCATTCTGACATCATTTCCGTTTACAACGATGAATGCGGTAGGAGTAACTGAAACGCCTGCACCTGCACCACCGCCAAAAAGCTGAGCATTAGTCTTTGACGGGAAATCGCTTCCGCCTGATGCAAAGCCAAACGAAATTTTTGAAACGGGGATAATAACAATTCCGTTTTCTAGGGTGATTTCCTTGCCGATAATGGTGTCGGCATCGACCATTGTGCGGATTTTATCCATCGTAACGTCCATAATTCCTTTGATTGCTGTATCGCTCATTATAAAGCACCATCCTTAAAATTTTTATCGTTTTTGATTCTTTTTTTTATATTAATTTTAATAATCTGCATCAAAATTTTTATCCCTGCGGAAACGAGATGAATTAGTCGCAATTTTAATTTGATATGAAGGCGAATATATCCCTTGCCGTCATAAACAGGGAATATTGCTACATCAGGGTTGTTGAGTTTAGTCTTTGTTGCTACAAGGGCTAAAAACGGATAAACAATAGCGTTTAAAGCACCGCATTTAATAGCTGTGTCGGCAGCATCTTCACCGCTAACACCTATTACAATAAACGCTTTTTTTATCTTTAAATGACTTGCAACCTCGCCAAGTCTTTGTAAAAACGCCTTTGCAATATCAATCAGGTAAGTAATCGTACCCGAAATGCCCTCTGATTTTATCATCGAGCTGATTGAACTCTGCTTTTTTATATTATTGTCAGTTTTTTTCTTTTTACTTACCTTTTTGCTTTTCTCTTTTTTCGGGTAGACAGTAAAGTTTAAAAACATGTAGCCAATCTTGACCACCATATTGTTTTCGCATTCCACCGAAAGTCGAAGATTTGATAGCAGTATTATCGCAAAAAAGGCAAGTATGCCGCCGATAATGTATAACGCAATCACGCTAATTATCTCCTCCTTTCGTGAATTTTATTCAGCTCAAACAGATTGTTCAGATGGAGCCGTATCTCTCGGTATGCTGATTATCTCGTCTATTTCGATCTGACTGTCATCTTCGCCTGTAAGCTTTTCCTGATCCTCGGTTGCCTTTTTAGGAAGCTCGGGCAGGTCGTCCAGACTTTCTATTCCGAACGAACGCAAAAATCCGTCGGTCGTGCCGTAAATGAGCGGTCGTCCCGGCAATTCAAGTCGACCTCGCTCCTCGATGAGTCCTTTTTCTACGAGGGACGAAACTACTCCCGAGCAATCAACTCCACGCACTTGCTCGATAAATGCACGAGTAACCGGCTGATTGTAAGCAACTACAGCCAACACCTCGAATGCCGCGGGGGAAAGGGGAGTGTTGCGCTGAATTTCGAGCATTTTGCGTATAATCGGAGCAAACTTGCTTTCGGTAATGAGTTGATAGCTGTCATTGAGCTTAATAATTCTCAGTGCGCTGTCATTCTTTTCGTATCCTGCATTTAGCGTGGCTACCGTTTTTGCCACCTCGTCGGAGTTAATAGAAAGAATTTCGCAAATTCGGTCGGTGGCAACGGGATCACCCGAAGCAAATATGAGTGCTTCAATCGAAGCTTTTATCGAGTTTTCAGTCATTGTTATCCTCCTTACCGAACATAGTAACCGTCATTTTATCACCTTCGCCGTCAACGGTAACCCTTCGCGCTTTTACAAGCTCGAGAATTGCCAAAAATGTGGCAACAAGTTCCGAACGGCTCTTTGACTCGGTGAAAAGTGATTTCCACTTTACCTTTGTTTTCTTTCTCAGATTGCGTAAAATCGAGATAACCTTTGTCGATACTGCGACAATCTTTTTCGCAACCAGCGGCTTAAAGTTGTCAACAGGCGGCGGAAGATGTCTAAGTCCGCGACCGACAGCCGATAAATAAGCGTCGATAAGCTCGACCGCCTCGTGTTTACGCTTGTATGTTTTGTCACATTCGATTTTCATCTGGCTGCGGACAAATCGACCAAATCCATCGGTCATGGTCGAAAGTTCTTTTGCCATCTGCTTACAAACGCTATATTCCAGAAGCTCGGCGGACAGCTCCTCTTTAAGCGAATCTCCTTCATCGTGTTGCGGCAGGAGCATGACCGTCTTGATATAAACGAGTCGTGCCGCCATTTCGAGAAATTCACTGGCAACGTCCATGTCATTCTCTTGCATTAACTGAATCTGCTCCATATACTGTTCGAGCAGCTGAGAAATGTTAATGTCGTAAATATTCAGTTTATTTTTGGCTATCAGTGTTAAAAGAAGGTCGAGCGGCCCCTCAAACACATCAAGCTTGTACGAAAGCTTGTCCATATTAAACTGACTCCGTTAAAAAATATTGATTAAACTACGTTGTGAAAGGGTAGTGTTGCGTCAAAAATGCTAAACGGCAGGGTAACAATATAGTCGATAACGTTATGCAAATTATTGCTAATGAAACCTATTGTGGATGATAAAACACCTGTCGCAGAAAGGGCAATAACAATGATAAAGGTATATTGCTCAAATGATTGAAGTCTGTAATAAATTCTGTCGGGCAGAAAAGAACCTAAAATACGCGAACCATCGAGCGGCGGAATGGGGATAAGGTTGAATGCAGCAAGACAAAGGTTGATATTAGCCGCCGTGCTAAAAAACAGAATAATGTAATAAAATATTTTAAATGTTAAATCACTTGTTCCGCTATAATAAATAATGTTTGCATATGCGGTAATTTCGATGCCGTAAAAGCCAGAAACAAAATCGACAAGATTTACTATAATCATTAAAACTATCGCCATCAGAATATTTGAAATCGGACCTGCAGCGGCAATAAGCGCCATATCTCTTTTCGGTTTTCTTAAATTCCACTGATTGACGGGTACCGGCTCGGCCCAACCGAAGCCGAATGTCAAAATGAGCAATGCACCGATATAGTTTATGTGCTTAATTGGGTTAAGGGTGAGGCGACCGAATGACTTTGCAGTATTATCGCCAAGCTTGTATGCGGTATATGCATGCGCCGATTCGTGAACAGGCATGGTACAAAATATTACAAAAAGCATTGATAACAGCGTGACTACAAAGTATTCAACGCTTTCAATTCCGCCGTTTAAAAGATCGGATAACAATTTAAAAGGACTCCTTTGTATGAAAATATAAATATACACAATAATTATATAATATTATTAACAAAAATACAAGAGTAAAGACCTCTTAAACAGAAATTTAAAAAAAATAAAAAAACACGAAAAAAATGTCTTGACATGGGAATAATCTTTTGATATAATAGCCCATGCGCTGTTAAGGAACATGACATTTGCGAGCATGCTGGAATTGGCAGACAGGCACGTTTGAGGGGCG
>JAFOCH010000038.1 GCA_017381395.1 Clostridia bacterium | reverse complement strand
GAGTCTGACGGTGGATTTTCAAATCTGGTTATTGATAATGTGATAAAGCAGGACGGACTTGTCGGGGCTGATTCGGCTCTGGCAACCGCCCTGTTTTATGGCGTTCTGGATAGAAAAATTACCATTGATTACATATTGTCAAAATATTCGAAACAGCCGATAAAAAAGCTACCGTACTATGTTGCGGCGGCTTTAAGAATCGGCGTTTTTCAGCTTTTATATATGGATAAAATTCCACCCTTTGCCGCGATTAATGAGTCGGTTAATTTGGTTAAGCGGTCAAAAAATTCCAATTCATCAGGCTATGTAAATGCTGTGTTGAGAAATGTTGACCGAGAGGGAAAGGGCTGCTTGCCCGACGATGATTCGGTCAAATCGATTAGCATTTGTTATTCATTTCCTGAATGGATTGTTTCCCGATTTGTTAATCAGTTTGGCACAGAAAAGGCGAAAGAAATTTTTACCGAAATGTTGAAAAAGTCGGACGTATATCTGCGTGTGAATAATACTAAAATCAGTGCAGATGAACTTATTTTAAAACTTCATGATGAAGGCGTAGAAATCGAAAAAACCGATATTAATAACAGTATCAAAGTAATCTCGCAATCGGGTGCTATCGACGGGCTTTCGGCATACAAAAACGGGTATTTTCACGTTCAGGATTTGTCGAGCCAGATTTGTGTCGCGTCCCTTGATTTGAGCGATAATATGCGAGTGCTTGACATTTGTGCCGCTCCGGGAGGAAAGACATTTACGGCGTCTGAAATAATGAACGGCACGGGTGAAATTGTTTCCTGCGACCTGTATGAGCATAGAGTTAAGCTGATTTCGAGTGGCGCAAAGCGACTTTCACTTGATAATATAAAAACCTTTGTAGCCGATGCCTCGGTTTATAATAGCGAAATGGGCGAGTTCGATCGCGTTTTATGTGATGCTCCTTGTTCGGGGCTCGGCATAATGGGACGCAAACCCGACATAAAATATAAAAATGAGGACGAAATAAAAGATTTACCCGAAATTCAGTATAATATTCTTGAAAATGCGGCAAAATATGTAAAGCCGAATGGAAAAATTGTCTATTCAACCTGCACTATTCTGAGGGAAGAAAACGAGGACGTTTTTGACCGTTTTATTTCTTTAAATCCGCATTTCAAAGCAATCAGCACACAAACAATTTTGCCAAGTGAAAAGGGTGGTGACGGCTTCTTTATCGCCGTTGCCGAAAGGATAGACTAAATGGTTAAAAAGGATATAAAATCAATGACCTTGGCCGAAATCGAGGTTGAAATGAAGGCGCTCGGTCAACCTAAATTCAGAGCGGCTCAAATATTCGACTGGCTTCAAAAGAGATGCGTAACCACCTTTGACGAAATGACAAACTTGTCAAAGGAACTGCGCTTGTTGCTCGATGATGGGTACTATATCGCAAATTGCGAAATCGAGGACAGATTTGATTCAAAACTCGATGAAACGGTTAAGTATTTGTTTAGACTCTATGACGGCGAATGTATCGAAAGCGTACTGATGAAATATGAGCACGGCTGGGCTATTTGTATTTCGTCCCAGGTTGGCTGTAGAATGGGTTGCAAATTCTGCGCATCTACCATTGGCGGACTAGTCCGTTCACTTACCGCATCCGAAATGTTGTCACAGATTATGACGGCACAAAAGGATAGGGGTATCCGAATTTCAAATATTGTTATGATGGGAATAGGTGAACCATTTGATAATTTCGATAATGTAGTGCGCTTTTTAGCCCTTGTCGGCGATGAAAAGGGACTTAATATCGGAATGCGTCATATTTCGCTCTCGACTTGTGGAAGGGTTGATGGTATTCGTCGCTTTATGGAGCTTGATAGCCAAATTACACTTTCGGTTTCGCTTCATGCACCAAATGATCGAATTAGAAATACTATGATGCCCATAAATAAAAAATGGAATGTAGTCGAGCTTATTTCCGCCTGTCGCGACTATTTTAACCGCACAGGAAGGCGAATTTCGTTTGAATATGCCTTGATAAAGGGAGTTAACGATAGCCGCGAATGTGCCGACGAGCTGATTAGATTGTTAAAGGGACTTGTCTGTCACATCAATCTGATACCTGTTAACAAGGTCAAGGAGAATAATTATGAAAAGAGCGACCGAGTTCGTGAATTCTGTAATTATCTCAATCAAAACGGAATGAATGCGACCGTAAGACGAACACTTGGCTCCGATATTTCGGCATCGTGCGGTCAGCTTCGACAAAAACATACTCAAAATGATACAAAACTGTAACTTTAAATGGCAATAAATATATGATAAAATTGTAGAATAAACGCAAACTATAAAGGAGTGAGATAGGTATGATTATTTCAGGCGCAAGCGATATTGGCCGTATGAGAAGCTCTAATCAGGATTCATTCATCACGGGCAAAATATCCGACTCTGTCGGCTTTGTCGTTGTATGCGACGGAATGGGTGGCGCAAACGGCGGTAATATTGCGAGCGAAATTGCAACAAACGTTATAAGTGAACATATTAAATCGGCCTATCGACATAATATGGGCTCCAATTCGATGCGTTATTTACTGATGTCGGCTGTCATCGCCGCTAATACCGAAATATATGACAGAGCGCAGGAAGATGAAACCCTTTCAGGAATGGGTACCACTGTAGTTGCTGCCATTGTTGTCGATAATTCGGCTCATATCGTTCACGTTGGTGATTCCAGAGCGTATATTGTCAGCTCAAATGAAATTGAACAGATTACCCACGATCATTCGGTTATTCAGTCAATGCTCGATAATGGCGAAATCACCGAGCAGGAAGCCAAAAAGCACCCCAACCGAAATGTGATAACTCGTGCTCTCGGCGTACGTGATAAGGTTGACGTGGATTATGACGAGATTTCACTTTCAAAAGATGACATATTACTGATTTGTACCGACGGACTGACAAATTTCGTCGAGGATAAAAAGATAGCAAAAATAATTAAAAAGAATAAAATCAGTGAATACCCCGATGTACTTATTGATACCGCGAATAATAACGGTGGCGGAGATAACATTACCGTTGTTACATTGTCGGTAAAGGAATAAGGAGGGCTATCATGGATAGATTTTTAGGAAAGCGACTCGACGGAAGATACGAGATACATGAAATTATCGGTGTCGGCGGAATGGCAGTTGTGTATAAGGCGTACGATATTCAAGAGAATAAAATCGTTGCCGTTAAAATCTTGAAAGAGGAATTTGGCTCAAATAGCGAGTTTTTACGTCGTTTTCAGAATGAGTCAAAGGTTATTTCCGTACTCTCTCATCCCAATATCGTAAAGGTGTTTGACGTTAGCTTCGGCGACAATTTCCAGTATATAGTTATGGAATACATCGACGGCATCACCTTAAAGGAATATATCGAAAGAAAGCAAAGTGTACCATGGAAGGATTCGCTTTATTTCGCAGTTCAGATTTTACGTGCGTTACAGCATTCACACGATAAGGGCATTGTTCACCGCGACATAAAGCCGCAGAATATCATGCTTTTACGCGACGGAACTATAAAGGTAACCGACTTTGGTATTGCTCGCTTTTCTCGTAGTGAAGAAATGACCATTACCGACAAAGCAATTGGTTCGGTTCATTATATTAGCCCCGAACAAGCAAAGGGCGGCCCGATTGATGAAAAGGCCGACCTCTATTCCGTAGGAGTACTTTTGTACGAAATGCTTACGGGTAGATTGCCGTTTGATGGGGATAGTGCCGTTATGGTTGCGATAATGCAGCTTCAGGACGAGCCCACCCATCCGCGCGAAATTGACAGCTCCATTCCTCTCGGAATTGAGCAGATAACCATGCGCGCTATGAGAAAAAATCCCGAGCATCGTTATCATTCAGACGCCGAAATGCTTCGTGATTTAGAGGAGTTTAAGCGCAATCCTGAGGTTGACTTCGGGTACGAAGAGGCGTGTGTGGACGCTAGCGAATATGATTCGGCTAACGATGTTGATCTTTATAGTGACAGTGGCATTGTGCCGCCTGAATCTGATAATGATTATTACGACGAGGAATATTACGACGAAGGCGAAGAAAAGAAAAAAAGTCCTGTTTTACCGATACTTGCAGGGGTAGCGGCGGCAATTATTATCGTATTCGCCTGTTTTGCGGCTTGGCTAGTATTTAACAAGGACGAAATTGCTGAATTTGACTGCCCGAATTTAGTGGGACTTAATATCGACGATGCAAAGATGAACTATCCCGATATAATTATTATTGAAAGGGATAGGGGTTACTCGGACGAATATGATTACAATGTAATTATCGACCAGGATATAAAGTCGGGTAAGGCGATTAAAGAGGGAACAACGGTTAAGGTTACGATCAGCAATGGTAAGAACAAGGTTGACGTTCCTGACGTGTATAATCTGTATTACGAGGAAGCAAAGAAAAAGATTGAAACAAGCGGCCTCCTCCCTGTAATAAAGGAAAAGAATGACGAAACAATTGATCAAAATCACGTGATTTCGACCTCTCCGCAAAAGGGTACACCCGTTGATAAGGGATCAGAGGTTATACTTTACGTCAGTCTGGGCAAAGAGGTTAAGTATAAGGTAGTCAAGGATGTTACTGGCCTTTCTGTCGAGGACGCAAAGACATTGCTTGATGGATTTGTAGTAATTGTTAAGGAAAAGGATTCCGAGCTGTACGAGGGCAAGGTCGTTTCTCAATCTGTTCCCGAGGGTACAAGCTATGGCGTCGGTCAGGAGATAATTATTTATGTTAGCACCGGAAAGGCGCCTGTAGAATACGATTTCGAGGTTTCGGTAACGAAACCTACCGATTTCGGTACTGATACATATTCATTCCTAGTTTTATGTGGCGGCGACCTTGACGCACTTGAAAAAAATCCCTCAACTGTAAAGGATAAAACTGAAAGTGTTAAAAAGGACATTTCCGACTATACCTTTAAATTTTCTACCGAAAAAAGTGAGGAAGAGGTTTACGTTTACGTTGTTGTCGGAAGCAAAAAGGCGCTTTATCAAACCTTTATAATTACCGAAGGAAAGGTGTCCGAGCCTCGTGATTACGAAAATTGGGCCGACGATTTAGTATGACGGGAATAATAGTAAAAGCATTATCCGGTTTTTATTATGTAAAGACCGACGAGGATAAAATTATTCAGTGTCGAGCAAGGGGAAAGTTCAGAAAAAATGATGAGCATCCTCTTGTTGGCGATTTTGCAGAAATCAGTCTTACGGGTGACGATGGCGTTGTCGACAGAATTGTTGATAGAAAAAATAGTTTAATCAGGCCGCCTGTTGCCAACATTGATCGACTTTATATAGTTTCGGCTTATACCTTACCTTCGCCCGATTTTTCGATAATTGACCGTCTTACTATCATTGCCGAAATGAACGGAATTGAGCCGATTATCGTGTTTAATAAGAGCGATTTGGGTGACTTTGAGCCGTACGCTTCGGTGTATAAAAGAGCTGGATTCAGGACCTTTATTGTATCCTGCGAAACTGGCGAAAACATGGATCTTTTAAAGGATGATCTCAGTGACGGAATATCTGTCTTTACGGGTAATTCAGGCGTTGGAAAGTCGAGCATTCTCAACAATATACTTGATGGTGTAATGATCGAAACGGGAGAGGTTAGTGAGCGACTCGGCAGAGGAAGGCACACCACCCGCCATGTTGAACTTTATAAAACGTTAAAGGGCGGTTATGTTGCTGATACTCCAGGCTTTTCCTCGATAGTGAATAAACCGATATTAAAGGACGAATTGCCGCTTTATTTCAGTGATTTTGCCGATTATCGTGACGAATGCCGATTTGTTGGTTGCTCACATACTTGCGAAAAGGGTTGTGCTGTTTTGGAAGCCGTAGCGAATGGGAAAATCGAAAAAACGCGTCACGAAAGCTATGTTCAAATGTACGAAGAAGCAAAAATGATAAAAGAATGGGAACTAAAAAGATAATGAGATGTATTATTTTTTCGGGTGCTGATATTTTCGATTATGATTATGTTGCTTCGCATATTGATAGCAGTGACTTTATAATTTGTGCCGATTCGGGAATTCGCCATGCCGAAAAGCTCGGTCTTTGCGCAGATATTTTTATTGGCGATTTTGATTCCGCGGATGAGATAGACCAAAAGAAGTATAACGAAATCATAACCTTACCCTGCGAAAAGGATGATACAGATACCTTTGCCGCGGCAAAAATTGCGGTAGAAAAGGGTGCTGACGAGGCTATAATTTTTGGCGCAATCGGAAGTAGAATGGACCACACACTGGGCAATATTTCTACCCTCGAATTTCTTCATAACGAGGGGATAAGCGCCCGTATTATTAACGAAAAGAACGAAATTGGCATTATTAAAAATGAAACGGTAACTATTGAAAAGAGAGAAAATTCATTTTTATCCCTTATTCCGCTTGATGAAATGGTTAGCTTGGTATCAATCAGCGGGGTTAAATATCCGCTCGAAAATGCTACTATCTATCGTAATAAAACTCTTGCTATCAGTAACGAATTTTATGATGATGTAGCCAAAATTTCGGTAAACGATGGAACGCTACTCTATATAATTTCAAAGGATTAACACATTTTCACCGCCTGCATACAATGGTAAAGAAAAGCAGGCGGTGATTTTTTTATGCGGCGATGTAATAATAGGAGAAAAAGATGTAATAGTGGCGTGGGTGCCTTATGCTTTGCGATTGGTTTGCTTGCAGCATTTTGTCTGCCGCCGATTTGCATTATAGTTTTTCTCGCAATATCGCTGATTTTACTCGGTTTCACCTGCTATAAATACTGATTAAGGGGTTACGATTTTATGAAAGTAGTTCTTGTCAAAAGTCCAAAAATGCTGTCGGGTCTGCTTCGTCTTTTGTTTGGGATAAAAAAGGAAAATAATACATAACCAAACTAGTGAGAAAACTGATAAAAAGGTTTTCTCACTTTTTTTGCATACCTTTTGAGTGCGGCGAATATATTTTATCAGTATTATTAAAAAGGAGCAGTTACAAATGGAGTATAACATTGTAAAACAAAATGTATATGTCGCCGAACCTGTATTTAACCAAAATTTAGAGCAACCTATCGATACCGAGTTTACCTTGCCCGATTATTGCCCTGATATTGACCGCATTATAAAGTGCGTTATTGAGCCCCGCACAGCACAAAAATCATTTAATGGAGATATGCTTAATATCGATGGAATTGCTGAACTTTGCCTGTTTTATACAGATGGTAGTCAGGTGCGTTGCCATGAGCATCAGTTTCATTTCAGTCGTCAGGTGCCGCTTCATAATATGCTTTCGAATGCGTCAGCAAAGGTAGTGATGACAACCGAATATGTTAATTGCCGCGCCGTTTCAAAGAGGAGGGTGGACGTCCACGCATCACTCAATTTGAACGTTTCGGTTACAACTGTTTGCGAGCATAATATTGTTGCGGACATTGACTCGCCGTCGGTTCACACTCTCTTGTCATCGACACCTGCGACAACGCCGATGGGAATGGGCGAAAAGTACATACTTTTTAGCGATGAAATTGAGGTGCCGTCCACCAATAGCCCGATAAAAACCCTTCTTCGTACCGACGCTCGAGCCATAGCTCAGGAAGCGAAAATCATCGGTAATAAGGTGGTTATCAAGGGCGAACTTACTTCAAGCTTCTTCTATATCGGCGAAAACGATGGCAAACCCGAACATTTCACATCGTCCATGCCGATAAGCCAAATTGTTGATATTGACCGCCTCAACGATAGCTGCACGGCTACCGCCGAAATTGAAATTAACGAATTAGAGGTAAAAACTCATACGTCGGCGGCAGGTGAAATTTCAACTATTTCACTTTCAGCCAAGCTTACCGTCAGCGCAACCGCTTATTGCAATCTTGATGTGCCGATTGTACTCGATGCGTATTCAACCGATTACGATATGGAGCTTGAGCATAAGCCGGTTAAATTCAAAAAGATTGATTCAGCACTGTATGATAATTTCGCTTGCACTGGAAATGTTGAATTTAGCGCCGATAATATTACTGAAATTGTCGACGTGTGGTGTCAGCCGAAGGTAACGCATGCCGATATTGTCGATAATTCAGCTGTCGTAAAGGGTATTGCCACTGTCAACATTCTCGCTATTGATGCTGATAATTACCCGCGATTTTACGAAAAACAGCTCGAATTTGATTACCAGCGCCCCTGTAACGATGGCGTGACCGAAATTACACCGCCACAGGTTGTTTCGCTCGGCTGTGAGCATAGCTTGATGCCGTCGTCGGTGGATATAAAAGTCAATCTTGCATTGCATACCGAATTGGTTAGTGTGAATGAAATGTCTGCTTTATGCGAAGCGAAGCTTCTCGAATCAAAAGCAAAGCAAAAGGACGACTTTTCTCGGCTCGTAATTTATTACCCGAATCAAAGAGAGCGACTTTGGGATGTTGCTCGAAAATTTAATACCGATATTGATGATTTGACCGCTATAAACAGTCTCACTGATAATGAAGTTGACAAGGGTATGGTGCTACTAATTCCGCAAAAATAGAATATTGATTAAAACGGGTGAATTTTATTGACAAATTCACCCGTTTTCAATATAATGAATAGGATTGATATAATGATAAATTTCGGCAAAATTTTATGATAAAAATACTATTTTGCGAGTTGCGGAGGAAACAAAATGAAGGATATTTTTACAGCGCCTTTTGTACGCGAAATGATGGAAACAACGGCCAATATGTACCGTCTCGGCTGGGACGAGCGTAACGGCGGTAATATCAGCTATATGCTCGATGAAAATGACGTTGCCGAGTACCTCGATGTGAACAAGGTTATTCGCATCATTCCCATCGGATTTGAAGCAAAGTCGCTTATCGGAAAGTACTTTATCGTAACCGGTACGGGCAAGTATTTCAAGAATGTAGAAAAGGATCCCGAAAATAATCTCGGTATCATCCGCATCGCAAATGATGGCACAACTGCCGAGCTTCTGTGGGGATATGCCGATGGTGGCAAGTTTACCTCCGAGCTTCCTGCTCATTTGATGAGCCATATGGCGCGACTCTCTGTCGATCCGGAAAACCGCGTGGTTATGCACTCCCACCCGACAAATACACTCGCAATGAACTTTGTTCACGAACTGGATGAAAAGAAGATTACACATACTCTTTGGGAAATGTGCACCGAATGTATCGTAGTTTTCCCTGATGGAGTAGGTGTACTTCCGTGGATGCTTTGTGGAAACAACTCAATCGGTGAAGCTACCGCTCAAAAAATGAAGGAATTCCGCCTCGTTATCTGGGGAATGCACGGAATTTACGGCGCAGGTAAAACAATGGACGAAACCTTTGGACTCATCGAGACTGTCGAAAAGGCAGCTCAAATCTTTATGCTTACCTGCAATAGTAAGCGTGTCAATACAATAAAGGATAGCGAAATGGTCGAGCTTGCCGAAGCATTCGGCGTTAAATATCGCAAGGATTTTCTTAATTTATGAGAATGAGAAAAAAGAAGTATCTCGAATCACGGCTTTCGGAATGTAAGGATAATTTAATCGAGTACATGACCGACAAGCCGAATTTTAACGAGATTACCGATGTAAACTATATCGACCTGGAAGCGTATTTCGGCAATAATAATCCGATACGGCTCGAAATTGGCTGCGGAAAAGGACAGTTTGTCTGCGAAATGGCAATCCGCCACCCCGAAATCAACTTCATCGCAGTAGAAAAGACAGCAAACGTT
>JAFOCH010000037.1 GCA_017381395.1 Clostridia bacterium | reverse complement strand
TCCCTTTCGGTTTTCATAAATGCGCCACTGCCAACCTTTACGTCGAGGACGATGGTACCTGCACCCGCGGCAAGTTTCTTACTCATAATACTCGAAGTGATAAGCGGAATACTCTCGACGGTCGCAGTGACGTCGCGGAGGGCATACAGCTTTTTATCCGCAGGAGCAAGGTTGCCCGTTTGGCCGATTATAGCCATTCCGACCCTTTCGGTCTGGGCAATAAATTCATCGGGTGAAAGTTCAGTTCGGTACCCCGAAATTGATTCAAGCTTATCAACCGTGCCGCCCGTGTGACCGAGTCCGCGTCCCGACATTTTTGCAATTTTGCCGCCAAGCGAGGCGACTATCGGAGCTACGATAAGCGAGGTTTTGTCCCCTACTCCGCCGGTGCTATGCTTATCGGCGGACAGTCCGCCAAATTGGGAAAGGTCAATCCGGTCACCCGAATCGGCCATACATTCGGTCAGACACACCGTTTCGGCATCGGTCATTCCGCGAAAATATATCGCCATCATCAGCGCAGATGCTTGATAATCAGGGACTTCCCCCTTAGTATAGCGGTTTATGAAAAAGGCGATTTCCTCGTTTGAGAGCTTGCCGCCATTTCGCTTTTTTTGAATAATATCGTACATTCTCATTTTTTTGAAAATGCCCCTTTCTTAATTCGACCCTTTTTCAATCGAAAAGGTGTGGGGCAGCAAATCGGAAAGGGTGAATTTTTCGTAATCGTCGTCCGTTGCAACCAAAATGGTGAAATCGGTGCCACAAAACTCCGCCATCACCTGACGGCAGACGCCGCACGGGTAAAAGGGTGAGTCCCCTTTCCCTTCCTTTTCGCCGTAAACTGCTATCATTTTAAATTCGCGTTCACCCTCGCTGATCGCCTTGAAAAAGGCCGTCCTTTCAGCGCAGACAGTTGGCGAAAATGACGCATTTTCGATATTGCAACCGGTGTAAACCTTTCCGTTATCACAAAGCAAAGCGGCACCCACCCTGCAATTTGAATAGGGTGAATACGACATTCTTGAAGCCGCTTTCGCAGTTTTAATCAAATCCTTTTCGGTCATAAAATTACGCCTTTCTATTTGCTTATTTTAGCCAAGCATAGATCCGCGAAGCTATCTCCGTCACCATCGAAATCGACCGACAAAGCATCCTTAATAAAAGCGGCAATATCGGCAAAGCTGCCGCGAGTACCGAGTTTTATCGGTTTTACGCCCTTACCATAAACGATGAGAGGCGTATATTCGCGCGTGTGGTCGGTACTTTTATCCCCGGGGTCACAGCCGTGGTCGGCAGTGATAACGAGAAGGTCGCAATCGCTCATTCGAGTAGTAAAATCGCCTAGCCATTTATCAAATTCGCTGAGGGCCGACGCATAGCCGTCGATGTCCTGGCGATGACCGTAAACCATATCAAAATCAACCAGATTTGTAAAGCAAAGCCCCTCGAAATCGCGATCGAGGGCAGCAAAAGTCTTTTCCATTCCGTCGGAATTGGAGGTGGTAAAGATGCTTTCGGTTATGCCCTGACCTGCAAAAATATCGGTTATCTTTCCTATAGCAATTACGCTTTTTCCTGCCGACTTTATCGCATCGAGGAGGGTATCCTTTGGCGGTAGGAGAGAAAAATCGTGACGTCTGGACGTGCGTTTAAAATCGGGATATTCGCCGTTAAAAGGCCGCGCAATTACACGTCCTACCGCGTGCTCACCGCAAAGCATTTTTCGTGCAATACGGCAGTGTTCGTAGAGCTTTTCGGGCGGCACGATGTCCTCGTGAGCCGCAATCTGAAACACGCTATCGGCCGAGGTGTATACAATGAGCTTACCCGTTTGGATATGCTCCAATCCATAGTCGCGGATAACATCGGTACCCGAATAGGTACTGTTGCACAAAACTTCCCTGCCCGTAAGGCGAGAAAACTCGTCAATCACCTCGTCGGGAAAGCCGTTTGGATAGGTCGGCATCGCCTTTTTTGAAACGTGTCCTGCTATCTCCCAGTGACCGATTGTCGTATCCTTGCCCGCCGATTTTTCGGTCATGCGACCGACGGCGGCTAACGGACTTTCGGCTCGATTAAGATAGTCGATTCCGTCGATGTTTCCCAGTCCCAAACGAATAAGATTATCCACCTTAAATTCTGGTGAAAGGGATATTCTTTTAAGCGTGTTTGCGCCACTATCACCGAAGCTGTCGGCATCGGGCATCTCGCCGATTCCAAGCGAATCAAGGACGATTAAAAACACTCGTTTTATCATTGCTTTGCCCCTTTTAGTCAAGCTTTTTTGCCGTTTTGAGCGCGAGTTCGATCATTTCGGTAAAGGAATTTTGACGCTCGTCGGAGGTGGTTTCTTCACCCGTCAGAATGTGGTCAGAAACGGTGCATATCGCAAGGGCGTTTTTGCCACTTCGGGCGGCGTTCATATAAAGAGCGGCGGCCTCCATTTCGACGGCCATTACGCCCATTTTTCTCCACTTTGACGTGGTGTTATGGCATTCGGGTACACCCTTTTCATCGGTGTAGAAGATGTCGGATGAAAGTATGTTTCCAACATGGAAATTTACGCCCATTTGCTCGGCGGTTTCGGTGCATTTTTTCAACAAATCGTAGCTGCAAATGGCAGAAAATGTACCCGGCAGATTATATTGACTGGCATAATTTGAATTGGTACAGGCGCCCATACCGATAACGATATCGCGCACCTTTATATCCGGGTTTATCGCACCCGCCGAGCCGACGCGAATGATATTCTCGACACCAAAAATATTGTAAAGCTCGTATGAATAAATGGCAATCGACGGCATACCCATTCCGCTGGCCATGACCGAAACACGCACTCCGTCATAATAGCCCGTATATCCCTGAATCGAACGGACATTATTGACAAGCTTTGCATCGGTGAGAAAATTTTCGGCAATAAACTTTGCTCTGAGCGGGTCGCCCGGCATCAAAACAGTTTTTGCAAAATCGTCGGGAGTTGCATTTATATGAGGGGTGGGGTAAAGCTTTTCTGTCATTTTTTCATCTGCTCCTTTGTTTAATGTATTGGCGTTTTAATAGCCGCTCGAATTTTCGTTTTTTACCGCCTTTACAATTCGGCTGGTACCGAGTCGGTCGGCTCCAAGATTTATAAAAT
>JAFOCH010000036.1 GCA_017381395.1 Clostridia bacterium | reverse complement strand
ACATCAAGACTTCCATTTGCTTTTGCACGGTTTTGTTTTCCTTAGTGCTACGTGCTTGTGGATCAAGATTGCCATAATAAAATTCTTCAATGAATTTTCCCATATAAATTAACCTCCTTTGAGTTTCTACAATAATTGTACTTAAAGAAGGCTTGATAGTCGAATGTACCGATATAAAAAAGAAAATACCGAGAAAACCTTTTATGGTTCTTCTCGGTATTTATCTTTTGCTTCGCTTTCGCCACACCCGATAAATAGTGTATTTTGATAGGTTTTCAAATTACTTCCTTATCGCGTGTCAGCAAAAGAGAACGGATTTTTTAATATTGAGCGGGTATTTAGAACCGACCTCAAACACAAGGCAAAAAAAGAACCTCAACTACGCGTTTGCGTGTCGAGGCTCTCGATATGGTCGAGGTGACAGGACTTGAACCTGCGGCCTCTGCGTCCCGAACGCAGCGCTCTACCAAACTGAGCCACACCTCGTTATTTAATTTTTATACAAATCAGTTGCTTTTGCTGGTTTTTCGATTTTATAAGAGCGCTACGCTTACTCTTGCGGTGCCCGAAAAAACCACGGAATTTCATTTTTCCTTGTTTTTTCGACCGCGTCGCCTTTTCGCTTTCCCTTCATCTGCATTTAGCAACGGTCAAGCTCAAAGCTACCAAACTGAGCCACACCTCGTTACTTAATTATGAACTAAAATCAACAAATATCAACGACCTTTTGATTATATAAAACAAGATAGAAAAAGTCAAGTGTTTTCTTAAATTTTTATATATTCGCGTTATAAAAACACAGTTGGTCACTTTTCGACAGCAATTTGCAAAAAAATATCATCAAGATTACATAAAATCGAGTTACATAACCACCTATACATATATGCATTTTTATATTCAGATTAACAGTTTCAACAGAGTTTTCAACAATCAAAGGCCGATAATGACTGATTTTTCCGCCCAAACAATCTCAAAATTGTTAATAACTTTAAATTATCGAAAAACGAAAAAAAACAATTATTAAGTTAACATAACTACACCATATTTAGTTCACTGGCGATTATTGTATAAAAAAATTGATAATATTTTTGCAATTTTCACACTCATTTTTTTACAACAAAATAGCAGCCGCTTTTACACGGCTGCTGCATTTTTTATATTATTTATTGGGAACTTCCTTATACAAATTGAATCTGAAAAGTTTGCTTTCGTCGTCGGGATTCGAGCAACGAATTGTTGCCTCAGCAATAAAAGCTCCATTGATTATATTCGCAAGTCCAGCGAACTGACACAGCTTTGATTTAAGATTAAGGACATCGCCCTCTTTTGTTTCAAGGAAAACATCGCCTGTGCAGGTATCGAGTGTACGAATAAAATCGGCAACGTCAACATTATGCATTGTCATTTTTGCAGTATCCATTTAATTACCTCCTAACCATTTGCGCTATAAAGCACTTCGATTGCATTATAACACAAATTTGCAGGATGTCAAGAAATGGCTTCCTTTAACTTATCGACATAATCGAGCTTTTCCCACGGTAAAGATATGTCGGTTCGACCGATATGTCCATAAGCCGCGATTTTTTGATAAATCGGACGACGAAGCTCAAAGCGGTTAATAATCGCAGTCGGACGCAAATCAAATACTTCGCGAACAATCGACGAAATTTCTTCGTCCGATTTAATTCCTGTGCCAAAGGTGTTTACCATTACAGAAACGGGCTTTGCTACGCCGATTGCATAAGCAACCTGAACCTCGCAACGCTTTGCAATTCCTGCGGCAACAATGTTTTTGGCAACGTGACGAGCAGCATAAGTAGCAGAACGGTCAACCTTTGTGGGATCCTTTCCGCTGAATGCACCGCCGCCGTGACAAGCATAACCGCCGTATGTATCAACAATAATCTTTCGTCCTGTAAGACCTGTATCCCCTGCCGGTCCACCTATTACAAAGCGACCTGTCGGGTTAACATAGATAATTGTATTATCGTCCATAAGCTCGCAAGGGATAATCGGCTTAATAACATGTTCGATTACATCATTACGGATGGCTTCGAGCGAAACGTCAGCCGAATGCTGTGATGAAACAACAATTGTATCCACTCTAACAGGCTTGTCATCGTCGTATTCAACGGTAACCTGGGTCTTTCCATCGGCGCGTAAATAAGTCATAATTCCTGACTTTCTGACATAGGTAAGACGACGTGCAAGGGCGTGAGCGAGAGCTATCGGCATAGGCATAAGTTCCTTTGTCTCGTCGCAAGCGTAGCCGAACATAAGACCCTGGTCGCCTGCTCCGCCATCCTCATCCTCAGATTCGGAATTTTTCTTTTCAAACGAATTAT
The DNA here is from genome assembly GCA_017381395.1 of Clostridia bacterium. Lineage (GTDB taxonomy): Bacteria > Bacillota > Clostridia > Oscillospirales > Acutalibacteraceae > UMGS1976. The sequence continues at coordinate 2,646 of JAFOCH010000036.1, read as the reverse complement.
CAACGCCGAGCGCAATGTCGGGTGACTGCTCGTGAATCTTTACCTCGACCTGACAGGTGTTTCCGTTAAAGTATTTTTCGTCACTGTCGTAGCCAATTTCGCATACAACCTTACGAACAATTTGCTCGTAATCAACCTTTGCCGATGTAGTGATTTCGCCCATTACAGTTACAAAATCGGTGGTGCAAAAGGTTTCGCAAGCGACACGTGCGGTTTTATCCTCGCTGATAATTGCGTCTAAAACTGCGTCGGAAATCTGATCGCAGATTTTATCAGGATGTCCTTCGGTAACCGACTCAGAAGTAAAAAGTCTTTTCATAATTTTATCTCCCTTTCATTTTTTAAACATAAAAAAGCCCACACACTTTATCAAGCAGTGGGCTAATAAAAACCTCATCTCCCGGACAAAAATTGTCCGCAGGAATTAGCACCTTGCCAAAAAAGCAGGTTGCCGGACGTCACAGGGCCTGTTCCCTCGGTCACTCTTGATAAAGCAACTATTAAATTGTTTACTTGTGTATTCTATCACACATTTGAAATTTGTCAATAAAAACTTTATATTTCCTTACCGGAAAATTTTAGTCGTCGTTATATTCACCGAGTTTACCGAGACTTTCCGCCTTTAAGAAGGCATTGATAAAGCCATCAATATCTCCGTCCATAACTGCGTTTATATTACCGTTTTCGAATCCTGTACGGTGATCCTTCGCCAATGTATAAGGCATAAATACATATGAACGAATCTGTGAGCCCCAGGTAATTTCTTTTTGGACACCCTTGATATCCTCGATTTTATCGAGATGCTCGCGTTCCTTGATTTCGAGAAGCTTTGATTTAAGCATAGTCATACAGGTATCACGATTCTGGAACTGGCTTCTCTCGGTCTGGCATGAAACGACGATTCCGGTAGGAATATGGGTCAGACGGACGGCAGATGATGTTTTATTAACCTTCTGTCCGCCGGCACCACTCGAACGGAAAACGTCCATTTTAACATCTTCGGGACGAATATCAATCTTTATATCATCATCAATTTCCGGCATAACTTCGAGCGACGCAAAGGAAGTATGTCTTCTACCTGATGCGTCAAACGGAGAAACACGAACAAGTCGATGAACACCCGCTTCGCTACGCAAAAAGCCGTATGCGTTCATTCCTTCGATTTGGAGAACTGCACTTTTAAGTCCTGCTTCTTCGCCATCTAGGAAGTCGATAAGATTCGCCTTGAAATTATGACGTTCAGCCCAATGACTGTACATACGATAAAGCATCTGAACCCAGTCCTGCGCTTCGGTACCACCGGCTCCTGCGTGGAAGGTGAGGATTGCATTCTTTGAATCGTATTCCCCTGTCAACAGGGTTGTCAGGCGCAAGGCTTCCATATTATTGAGAACGCGGTCAACACCTTCGATTGCCTCGTCGAGCATTGATAAGTCCTCTTCTTCATCAGCGAGCTCGATTAAAACAAGTGTATCATCAAAATCCGCCTTCAAGTTATCATAAGCGGCTATTTTATTCTTTAGCTGGGCAATTTTGCGAAGTACCTTCTGTGAATTTTCTACATCATCCCAAAAGCCATTTTCCGCCGACTGTGCTTCGAGTCGTTCCTGCTCCTTTCTGAGCATATCAAGACCGAGTGCACCGGCTATTTCCTTTAACGCACCTTCGTTGTCCAAAAGGCGTAATCTTTGTTCCTCGTACTGTACCATTTATGAAACCTCCGTTCAATCTCGCTCGGCTACAAAGGCAACCCAGCCGCCGCTTGTATGACGGGCAGTAATTTTAAGCCCGCAAGCTCTAATTGCTTCGGCAACCTCGTTTTCGCGAATGTCGACTATTCCCGAGCAGACAAAAATTCCGTTGTCAGCCATATAGTCGGTAACGTTGCTGCACAACTGAATTATTACATCAGCTACTATATTAGCACATATTATATCATATTTTCCACTAATTTTTTCAGTTAAGTCGCCGCAAATGAAATTTGTTTTATCCTCGACGCCGTTTATTACAGCATTTTCAGTAGCAACACGTACCGCCATAGCATCAATATCCACACCGTCGGCATAGCTTGTGCCGAGAATAACCGAAGAAATGGCTAATATACCGCTTCCGCAACCGATATCAAGCAGAGTTTCACCGCCCGAAATAACGCCATCCAGAACGGTTAAACACAATTTTGTAGTATCATGGGTGCCTGTGCCGAAAGCAGCTCCGGGATCAATCGAAAGAACAGTGCGATTATCCTTGTTTTCATACTTTTCCCACGTAGGACAAACAGCAAGTCGGTTTCCGATTTCGACCGGCTTAAAGTATTTTTTCCAATTTTCTGCCCAGTCGGTTTCGGCCACTGTGCTACTGTCGATTATATGAGATATTCCTTCGGCAGTATAGCGCTCAGAAAGATAGGAAATTGCTTCGTTGGGGTTATCCTCTTCGCTAATATAGATATGGATAATCGCATTTTTCCTATCCTCTTTTATCAAGTCCTCGTCGATAAGGTCAATGTGTGCAATTTCTTTTGCCATCGGCTCTAAATCGGAATAATCCTCGATATAAATTCCGTACGGAACAGTCATATTAGCTATTGCCGATGCCTGTTCAACGTAGGCACACGAAACTGAAATTTTGATTTCGGTCCAGTTCATT
>JAFOCH010000035.1 GCA_017381395.1 Clostridia bacterium | reverse complement strand
GCCTGACGAAACAGCGGTTTGAACAATAAACGCGTTAAGGGCATTTCCGTTCGGAATTTTGGTTAAATCAAATGCTCCGTCAATTAAAAGGTTATCGACCACGTCCGTCTTCGGCACAGTTTCCTTAATGCTGTAATTTATCATATATGCGACTTCATCCTGCGAAAACACGCCGATATTTCCTCTTGCGGTTATCTTTTGTTCTTCGGTGAGATTTTGATTTTGCGAATATGAAACCGCGTTTATCAAGGTAGATATTTCTTCTTTATCCGCGTCGGTCAGGATATAGGCGTCGCCCTTGTCACCCTTTTCTCCGCGCGGTCCCGTGCTTCCTGTCGCACCCTTATCGCCCTTTTCTCCTTTGAGGTCAGCCGACGAGGTGCCGCTTGCCGAAGTAACCGTCAGCACCGTCCCGTTCCAGCTATGCGTAGCAGGGATTCCGTCCTCGCCGTCAAATTCGCCGCTTTCCTTTAAATTATCCAGCGTGTCGGTGATCATTTGGTCGACCTCTTGCGCGTATTGTCCGGCCATAATAGAGGCGTTGTTTGCCAAAGCAGCCGATCTTTCAGCACTTTCGGCGCAATCATTCGCCTTTTTGACCAGTCCCGAAAGGTCCTCTACCGCCTTTATCTCCGCCTCGTCACCGTGAAAGCTCGACTCAAAGTAAAGTCGCATTGCAAAGGTATACACCAGCTTGGTGGTTTCGCTATCCGTCATTTCAGAAAAAATCAGTCGCACCTCACCATTTCCGCCCTGAGCAGTTGCCGCCTGAGGAATCTTATAAATCAAGCTGCTTTCACCCACAAAAACAATCGGCTCACCGATATAATGAGTCCCTGCGCCGTCAACCAAATCCACACGATAATAAACCAAATTTAACGCCCCTTTGAGCGCCGAAACAAGCTCATCTGTGAGGGTAATTTCTATTTCGGTAGCGTTATGCTCGCCCTGAATACCGCCAAACTGCGCGGTATCGGGGCTTATAGAGTCAATGCCCACCGTAAATTCAAGTTTTCTCATTTCATTTCTCCTTTTTATTAAAATTTATGTCCAGCCGCCCTTAAAATCGGACGAGGATAATAATCCTTCGCTCCTTGCCCTTTTGGTCGGCTCGGTCGGTTTAAAGCCACGAATATCCTGGGCGGCATATCTGAGCGCATCCATCAGATGGTTGTCACTGTCAACGGGATATCTGTCCATCGAGCCGTCCTTCAGTTTGCGAAATCGGTAGCTGCCGAGCTCTTTTAGCGTGTTTTTGCAAAGGGGATGAACGATAATTTCATACTCCTGAATACCCACAATCCCGTTGATAATGCTGTCGTGTCCCTTTTCCGACGGGACTATTCGCGTTATACCGAGCCGTCGCAGGTCGTCGTTTGACTTTGGCTCGGCCGAGTCGGCTCGGATACGCTCCTTGTGATAGCCCTTGCGCTTTATCATCGCCGCTATGTCAGAGTTGAGCATTCGCCTTTCGTAATGCTCGTCAAAGATATAGAGCCGCCTTTCGACCTGATTTACTGCCGCGGCAATGAATGCCGTAGGATCGTTTGTATACCCGTAATCAAGCCCGAAAATGTGGCGAAATTGCCACTCCTTGCCCCTCTCGATTTCGTCAAGGCAAAAATCCTCACTACGCCAATTCTCAAACACAAGTCCCTCACTAACACCCCATTCACCAAGCCCCGCCACAGCGTATCGACGCGGATTATTCACCCGCATGGTGTCAAAAACGGCAATGTCGGTCGCGTCGAGAAATTCGTTATCCTTATATGTCGTCGAATAGGTGGTCACCCCATCATTCGCCCTGTCAAAAAAGCGACCTTTGAGCCAATGCTGCTCACTCCACGGGTTAAAGGTAACCGTCGTTTGCTTAAAAAGGGGCGGAGGTACGCTTCCTCTCGGCACCGAAAGGTCGAGCTGGTCGAATGCCGACTCCTGCTCAATTTCGTACGCCTCCTCCACCCAAACCCAGCAAAGATGCCCATTCGCAACGGTGGTCGAGGCAAGCTTTAGCGGGTCGTCAAATCCGCGAAAAAGAATCTTTTGCCCCGTCGGCAGATAGGTCAATTCCATGGGCGACACGGTCGATTTCCACAGCTCGCCTACACCAAGCCGCTCGATAGCCCAGTTGAGCTGGGCAAATGTTGACGAGCGGTGGGTGTCCATAACCTGACGGACGCAAAGCAGATTCGAGCCGCTATATTTCATCAGCCGCACAATAAAATTAAGGGCGCAGGTGGTCGATTTTTTCGACCCCTTACCCCCTTTAAGCACCCTGTACCTACTTTTATCGGTCCAGAATTTGTCATATCCTCCGCCGACGATTTCGCTTACCCTCTTATCCACGCGGCATCACGTCAATTATGCGGTCGCTTGTCGCAAGTGAACCCCTCTTTCGATTATAAAGGTCGCAGAAAAAGGCGCTAATTTCGTCGTCGCCCTCACTTTGCGCGATAAACATGGCAAGCCCGTACACCATCACGTCGAGGGCAAGTTCCTCCTCAAGCACAAGAGAGTCGGACATCGCCTTTATGGGCGTAAATTCAATATTTTTTGCCCTGCACACGTCGATATATGCCGCATTGATGAGGGGAATTGCCCTCTGCTTCATGCTCTCGATATGGCTGTCACCCGTATATCCGATGAGTGAAATTGCCCTCAAAAAAATGTTTGCCGCCGTCATATTTTAACCCCCTCTGCAAGCTCCTTTATGGCCATAATTTCACTGTCGGTGAGGTCACCTACGCTGCTTTCCACCCCATCAACAAGGGCTTCCGCCTCGCTCTTTTTACGCTCAATTTCGATCGGTGCGCCGTCAAGCTCCTTAATCAGTCCGCCAACGTCGGCGATAATTCCGTCGGGCAAACGCTTTAAATACTGCTTCAAGGTGATTGCACCGCGCGAAAGGAGGTTGTCGAGCGTCTTTATCGACTGGCTCTCGCTCCAAATGGTGCCTGCGCCGACGTCAACTCTGGTGCTGATAATGAGTTTGCGATAGCGGTCACTATCAAAGGGCATATACCAGGTTCCGTTTTCGTCGATGATTTTAAGTGATCGCGGCCCATACATCGAAACCCAAAACTCCGCCCAAATTCTAGCCACGTCCTCGCAGAACATATAAAAGCGATTTCTGACCATGTCGAGAGGCATAAGTGCCGCCTCACGAACGGCAATGATAGCCGAGGTGTTGTTCGGGCTGATGTCACCGAGTGCGGCATCGTTTGCCCCTGCCTGAGTGAGCGTATTCGAAATAAGCGACGAAATATTACTTTCGAAACTGGGCGAGAAATTCGGCGGCGAAACGTAGCTAATTGCCGAACGTGCCTCCTCGGGTGAGCCAAACACCTTTATAATCTGACCCGGGTCGTTGGTAACGGGGCCGTTTACAATGTCGCCGTTGACGGTCATAATCGGCATACCCATCATCATAACCGCCCAAACGTTTGCCGTCAGCATTCGGTTAATGGCAATCTGATTGGGGATGAGATAGGTGATTTCGCTGTCACCGTACACGGAATTTTTGCGGTCCTGCCAATTAAATTTAGCTATCGGATACAGGCGGATTTTCATATCAAAAACGGGACGAATGGTAGCTCCACCCACCACCTGCACCGCCTTTACAGTCATTTCTCCCTGCTCGTTTAGTTCCTTCCACATTTTGGTCAGCATGGTTGTCTTTTCGCCGTCCGAGTCCGAGTCGCCGATTGCCTCGATTTCGCTCTGGGGGCGTCCGTACTTTTTGGCAAGCGCTTTAAGCTCCTCGGTTCTCTTTCGTTGCGAAATGATAATATACGGCTGATTTTGCACCTCCTCAATCGAGGGGTCACCAAAATAAACGTTTTCTACGTCAAGCACCTCGCAGGCGATGTCACCCTTGATTGCGCACTTGCGTTCGAGGTCGGCATACAGCCCCGTGTCGCAATCGCTGTCCCAATAGGTGTAAATGAGTCCCGTGCCCAAAACATAAGCGTTTCTCAGCGCATCAAAGCGCAGCTTCGCATAGCGCAAACGCTCCTCGGTCACTCGGTAATAGTCGCCGAGCGCCGACATTACGAGAGCAGTTTCTTCCTCGTGCGACAGATTGTTGAGCGGCTCACCGAGAGCCATTTTTCTGCGAAGGGCATCGGTGGTTTTTGTCAGCTCGATTGTATTCGGAACGCCGTCGGCCGAAAAGGCAACGGTTACAACGTTAGCGGTGATTGCAGACATTTTGTAGTCACCGATTCGCTTAATTACGTTGTGACGGACGAGCGGTCGGTCGGTACCACAACGGGCTCCATGCCACTGGTCACCGACAAAAAAGCGCTCATTCACCCTCGACTGCTCGTAAATTCCCTTTTCGCCGATAAGCTCCTTGTGTTCCCTTGCCGCCTTAAACTCGGCAAAGACCGTTTCGGGCGCAACCCGACTTGATTTTTGCATTTTATCACTCCTTTTAAGTATAAAAAAATAGCTAAAAGTGTCATAAACCTCCCCTGCCACCCATTGCGGCAAAAAAGGTAGAAACCCGGCCGGTCTTTCACTTTTGCTCCGAATACACCATATCATCTTTCGACCCTGACATTCCATGACAGGATTTATTTTTTTGTGTCAATGCGCGATTTGGCTCATATACTGTCATCAAGGGGGAGATTTCTGACGGGCCCGTTTTGTGTGGTGACGGTGTCGGCATCGTCCTTTTGACCTGCCGCGCAATCTTTTCAGTTTACCCCCATAATATAAAAAAAGTGACCGCCCCTTTTACCTCAAAAGGAGTGGTCACTTTTATTTTTTTCACTATTATTTTACGCGAGTTTCTTTCCCCGCCAGTTACCGAATCGGTAGAAGCAATATGACATTGCGGCGGCAACCGCCCAGCCGATTGGCCACGACCAAGCAACACCTATCATTCCGTAGAAAGGAGCCAATACATAAGATAAACCAACCCTCAGCAGTAGGTCGGTGAAGGTAGCGATTGCAAAAAGCTTCATAGCTCCTGCACCGCTTGTTACAGAATCGCTGACCAGCTTTATCGACACAACGACATAGAAGGAACCGATGATTTTGATACATTCGGTGCCGATTTTAAGCGCTTCACCGCTGCTATCCGTTTCGAGAAACATCGAAACAAAAAATTCGCCAAAAAGTATATATCCTACCGTAAAAATTCCCGCAACGGCCGCACTGATAAGCGCCGCTGAACGATACCCTTTTTTTACTCGGTCATAGTTCCCTGCGCCGACGTTCTGCGCCGTAAATGCCGACATGGCTCGGCACATTGTGTAAATACTCGTCACGGCAAATGTATTCAGCTTCATAACGGCGGAAAATCCCGCAATAACGGCCGAGCCGTAGCCGTTTATCAGCCACTGGACAAGCATATTACCGACCGAAACGAAGCTCTGCTGCGTAATTGTCTGGCTCGAAACACGGGCGAGATTTCGTAGCATTGTGAACGAAAAAATCTCGTATTTCTCCGACTTAATTTTCCCGAGTCGGATAATCAGCGTTATAACAGCAAAAATGCAGGCCAACCCTTGCGTGATAAAGGTAGCCCAGGCGGCACCTGCCACACCCCAATCATACTCCGCGACAAAGATATAGTCGAGTACCACGTTTGCCACCGACGATGCGATGAGAAACCAAAGCGGCGTCTTTGAATCGCCGAGGGCGGTAAATGCGCCGTTAGCAATATTGTAAAGGGCTAAAAACAGAAATCCGCCGATATAAATTCTAAAATATTCGGTCGCCTCGGCGGCTATATTGGTCGGCGTATTCATCGCCGTCATAATCTCGGGCGCAAAAATAAGCGCACCCACCGAAAGCACCGACGACAGCGCCGCCAAAGTAAGCATGGCGGTACTAACGGCCGTTTTCATCTCGCGTACTCGACCCGCGCCAAAAAGCTGGGAAATTATAATCGAGCAGCCTGCATTCGAACCAAAGGCAACCGCCATAAAAATCATGGTCACGGGATATGAAGCACCAATGGCGGCAAGTGCGCTTTCACCCGCGAATTTACCAGCGATAACGCTGTCGGCTATGGTATAAAGCTGCTGAAAAATCGTACTCAGTAAAATCGGCATCGCGAAAAGGAAAAGCACCTTTGACGGTGTGCCCTCGGTCAGTTTTCGTGCCACCTGCTTCTCACCCCTTTTTTTCGACAAATTGTTTTCTCTATCCCGTATTATAAACCCCGCCACCCCTTTATACAAGTGGCAAAATAGCACAAAAAAACCGACCTGCGAAAACAGGTCGGTTATGAATTTATTATCTGATTCCGTATTTTTCAATGATAAAGTCCATGTCCTTGTCGCCTCTACCCGAGAGGTTGATGAGAATGGAGCCGCGGCCCATCTTTTGAGCCAGTTTGATTGCGTAAGCAACTGCGTGCGAGCTTTCGATTGCGGGGATGATACCCTCGGTCTTTGACAATGCAAAGAATGCGTTGATGGTATCCTCGTCGTCAATTACGTCATAGGTTACGCGACCAAGGTCGTGCAGGAATGCGTGTTCGGGACCCGACGAGGGATAGTCGAGACCACTTGCAACCGAGTAAACGGGTGCGGGTTCGCCATTTTCATCCTTGAGCATCAAGCTGTTAAAGCCGTGCATGATTCCTTCCTCGCCGTATTTTAAGCTGGCGGCGTGGTCACCGAGAGCGGTGCCTCGACCAAGCGGCTCAACGCCGTAAATGTCAACCGGGTCATTAAGGAATCCCGAGAAAAAGCCCATCGCATTCGAGCCGCCGCCGACACAGGCAACGATAGCGTCGGGAAGCTCACCCGTCATTTCCATAAACTGTTCTCTCGCCTCGATACCGACAACGCTCTGGAAATCGCGAACCATCATCGGGAAAGGATGGGGACCAAGCACCGAGCCGATGCAGTAAATGCTATCCTTATACTCTCTCGCATAGGCGGCAAATGCGGCATCAACCGCCTCCTTCAAGGTTGCGAGTCCGTGTGTTACCTCTACAACGTTTGCTCCAAGAATCTTCATTCTGGCAACGTTGGGTGCCTGCTTCTTAATATCCACCGAGCCCAT
>JAFOCH010000034.1 GCA_017381395.1 Clostridia bacterium | reverse complement strand
TATCCATAATCCACCTCTAAAAACATCATATACCCTACAGGGGTATATTGTCAATGAGGGGGTATATTAAAAAAATAAAAAAAGCTGTGCGGGATTTCCACATAGCTTTTTTAATGTTATTTAGAGTATAATCCTTATTCGCCCTGTGCCCAGGAATGCCAAACGTGTTGAATATCGTCATCCTCTTCCATCATGTCGAGCATACGGTTCATTTTAAATAAATGCTCCTCGTCCTCGAGTACGGTTGTGGTGGCGGGTATGTAAGCAGCTTCGGCCGATTCAAAGGTATATCCCTTTTCCTGAAGCGCGGTTGCAACGTTGATAACGTCATTGGGGTCGGTAGTGATTTCAAAAATATCGCCGTCAGCGTTAAAATCGTCTGCGCCTGAATCGAGGGCGTCCATCATAACGGTATCTTCGTCGAGGTCCTCTGCGTTCATGATGATAATACCCTTGCGCTCAAACATAAACATAACCGAGCCGTTTTGACCGAGGTTACCGCCGTTTTTGTCAAAATAATGGCGAACATTTCCTGCTGTGCGGTTGCGGTTGTCGGTAAGTGTTTCTACTACAACGGCAACGCCATTCGGGCCGTAACCTTCGTAAACGATTTCTTCGTATTCCTTGTCGGTTTCGCCTGCCGCCTTTTTAAGCATGCGGTCGATATTATCGTTAGGAACGTTGTTTGCCTTTGCCTTTGCGATTACGTCACGAAGCTTTGAGTTGCTAACGGGATCGGGGCCGCCCTCTTTAACTGCAACGGCAAGCTCACGTCCGATTCGAGTGAATACAGATGCTTTTGCGGCGTCGGTCTTTTCCTTTTTTCTCTTAATGTTATTCCATTTTGAATGTCCTGACATGTATTTTCACACCTTTTTTAAAACTATCCAAAGTATTTTATCACAAAATATTTAACTATTCAATAGTTACAACCGAGTAATTTTTGAACTTGACCATATCATGGTTTGATTCGGGGTCAATTACTTTATTGTCGATAATATATACGCCCGGTTCATTTTCGGAATATCCATCTATGTTGAATTCCCATTTTCCAAATGATTTAATTTGGTTAAAGTCGATGTTAGCTTTTGAATACTTGACGGTTTTTATATATTCGTGCGGATTTTCTTGTGTGTAAAACAGAACGTATATATACGGCATATTTACACTATCCGTAACGTAAATAGTTTCAGCATCTGTTATTGAATCAGCATATTTAATGGCTTCACCTAATGAATCGTATTGGTTAACGCTTTGCTTCTTGGCGTACGAATTGGAATAAAATCCAAGGGTGAATGTCGAGCAAAAAACTAAATATGAGCATAAAACTGCAATAGCGGCCGTTTTATTTGTGATTATTGAATTTATACCCGCAGCGGTCAAAACAATAATGGGAATGAATATGCCGTTAATGCGATTACTGTTGATATCGGCTAAAAAGAATATTAGAATCGCAGCCGAAATAAACGCAAATAAAATTAATTTATTAATGCGATTTTTGCTCTTTATCGTTTCGAAAAAGCCGAGAATAGTGAAGGGGATAGATATAATATAAGTCCAACCTAATGGCGGTATAGTGTTGAATATTAGTTTATCGTTTTGAAACACGAATATATCTAATATATTGTTAATTAGTCTTTTCGGTCCCGGAACATTTAATAGCTCGTTAATACGTGCGTTTTCAGCCATTGATGGAATAGTAAACGGTCCTAAATGAATGCTGCTCCAGCCGAATTTGTTGATAAGGACGAACAGTCCAATTGGTATTGACATTATTACAAAAATTCCAAATGCTATTGATACCCATTTGAGCGGAATTAATTTGTTTTTTAGCACTAAGATTATTGAAAGCAATAAAAATACAGGTACAACAACATATGCCGAGCCATAGGAATATAGACATAGCGAAAATATAGCTGCCGAAAGGCAAATTTTATATGGTTTTTTAAATGCTTTGACCAGAAAGAACAGTCCAAAAACAAACAATGAAGGAAAGAGATTACTTTCAAGTCCCCAAACTGAAATCATTATGCTCCAAGGAGAAATGGCTGTAAGAGCCATTGCAATCAATCCGACCTTTTTATCAAACAGATCTCTGCAAATATGATAAATAGCGGCAATTGACCCGATAACTGCTATAAAATTAACTATTCTAACCGAAAATGAGCACAGCCCGAATATCGCAATAAACGGCATCGAAAGATATGCATATAAAGCGTTTTGACCGCTACCCCAAGAGACCAAATGAATAGGAAATGACATTCCGTTACGGTCGATGCCGTAGTTGAGCAAAGCAAAAGCGTCGTATCCAATAGAAGCTTCATCCTGATTAAGCCAGCTGCTTTTGCTAAAAAACTTGCCTATTCTGAGGGCTATGGCGACGAATATAATTAGCCAAAAAAAGAATTTGGTGTTAGAGAATATCTCTTTAATTTTACTTTTCATTAAATCACCATCAAAATAATTTTTTATAAAAATTATTTTATCAAATATTGGCAAAAAAATCAACAATACGATTTTAGGCATAAAACAGATTGTAGCGGATAGAATAATAACAATTCCACGAAAGAGGTGAATATAATGGATAACAAGCAGAACAACCAGAATAACCAGCAGAAAAAGGACAACAAGCAGAACAATCAGAACAACAATCAGCAGAAGAAAGATAACAAGCAGAATAATTTCTAATTTTGTTTAACCTAAAAGTAGGACCGTCAAAGAAAATTCTTTGGCGGTCCGTATTTTTTATGTGCTTGATTTGAAAATTGGCTTGTGTTAAAATGTAATAAATTAAGTTTTTATGGAGGACTGAAATGAAAATATATGGTTCGGTTGCCGAGCTTGTCGGCAACACTCCTCTTTTAGAATTAAAAAGATATGCCGCGCTCGACGGTGCAAAGGCAACCATTCTGGCAAAGCTCGAGTTTTTTAATCCTGCCGGTTCGGTAAAGGATAGGGTGGCAAAGAATATTATCGCCGATGCCGAAAAGCAGGGCAGATTAAAGCCTGGCTAAACCATCATCGAACCAACCTCGGGCAACACAGGAATTGGTCTGGCCGCAATAGCTGTATCAAAGGGATATCGCGTTATAATTGTAATGCCCGATTCAATGTCGGAGGAACGCCGAAATTTAATAAAGGCGTATGGAGCCGAGCTTGTACTCACCGAGGGAAAGCTCGGAATGACCGGTGCAATAAACAGGGCAGAGGAACTTTTGAAAGAAATTCCTGATTCGATTATAGCAGGACAGTTTGACAATCCTGCCAATCCCGAAGCACATTTTACCTCGACAGGACCCGAAATTTGGGACGATACCGATGGTAAAGTGGATATTTTCGTTGCGGGAGTCGGTACGGGCGGTACAATCAGCGGTACGGGCAAATATCTCAAATCAATGAACCCGAATATAAAGGTGGTTGCCGTAGAACCGACCGATTCGCCTCTTTTGTCAAAGGGGATTTTGGGCCCTCATGGATTGCAGGGAATAGGAGCTAATTTCATTCCCGAAACACTCGATACAGACATATATGACGAAATAATCACTGTTTCGACCGAGCAAGCCTTCCAATCGGCAAAAAATCTCGCAAAATTGGAGGGCGTACTGGTAGGCATTTCGTCGGGAGCGGCCCTCTTCGCCGCAAAGGAAATTGCCCTTCGCCCTGAAAATGAAAATAAGCGAATCGTGGTTCTTCTCGCCGATACGGGTGACCGTTATTTATCCACTCCGCTGTTTTTCTGATGCGTTGAAAATGACCGCTTGAATACCGATTTTTCGGCGGCTGATACTGTGATGATGGCCGCAAAAATCTTTACAAAATCGGGAATGATAAAGGGCAAAATTGTAACCATAAATGCCTTTTTAAACGGTATTTGCGTGACGGCACAGTACCATATCGAGCCCAGCAAGTGGCATACTATAAGTGAAATAATATACGAAAGCAGAAGCATCGTTTTTCGGTGCTTCTTATTTTTTTGCGCTATGGTCGAAATAATAGCCGCCATTATCGGATAGGACAAAATGTAGCCGCCCGTAGCGCCGAAAATTACGCTTGGTCCCGACCCAAATGATGAAAAAATCGGCAATCCTACACAACCTAATATTATGTAAACTAAAACCGAGATGATAGCACATTTTGCCTTTATAAAAGATGCTGCAATCATCACACCGAATGTTGCCAACGAAACGGGCACTGCCCCGATAGGGAAGGTGATGATTGAAAATAGACATAGAACGGCGGAAAATATTGCAGTTAACGTAATTTCTCTGATTTTCATTATCTCACTTGACCTTAATACTAATTTCGCCCGACGTCTTTTTTATTATTTCTCCGTCATCGGTTTTGAGTACGATTGCGGCGCTGTCGTCAATATCGACGACGGTTACTTTTTTTATCTTATCATTATCAGTTATGTAAACCTCTTTACCGATCAAAATTGACCTTGCTCGATATTCATCGATTACCGCCTTGTCGTCGGGTGCTTTCATAATTTCACTAAACTGATTTAGCACCTCTGCGGCCAGTCGATTTTTTATTCCCCACGGCTCGTCCTTTTCATAAATTGCCGTCGCAATATTGGCAATTTCCTTGTTAAATTTATCCTTTGGCTCGTTGACGTTTATGCCGATTCCGACCACAGCGTATTGAAGCCTCCCTGTTTCAAAGTCGGATGCACCTTCGGTGAGAATGCCGCACACCTTTTTGTTGTCGATGAAAATATCGTTTACCCATTTTACGCCGATTCTTTTGCCACATACGTTTTCTATCGCGCGCGAAACGGCAACCGCCGTCCCCGTTGTAATAAAAAGTGACCTTTCGGTAGGCATATCGGGGCGAATGAGTATGCTCATATAAAGACCGCCCTTGTCGGAGTAAAAGCGCCTGCCGAGACGTCCTCTACCCGCTGTTTGCCCCTCGGCAATAACCACCGCGCCGTCTTTTTCTCCCTTTTCGGCGGCACTTTTAAGATAGGTGTTGGTCGAGTCAATTTCTTTCAAAACGGTTATTGAGTAGCAATTATTTTCGGTCAAATGCGCCTCAATCTCGCTCTTTGATATGTAATCTCCGTCTATCGAATACCCTTTATTAGTCACGGCAGAAATGCTGTATCCATCCTTGCGAAGCGCATTTATCGCCTTCCAAACGGCAGCGCGGCTAATACCGAGCGATTTTGCGATATTTTCGCCCGAAATTGCCTGTCCGCCTTCATTTTTTATTAGTTCCAAAACACATTCTTTTGTCGTCAATTTTGTTTCCGCCTTTTAGCCGTTTATTTTCATTTCAGTATAACAAAAATGCTCTCGATTGTCAACCTGAACATAATCGATAGGTTTACAATCGAGAGCGTGTCAAATGCACTTAATAGACTCTTTTATCTAATTTTCAGTCTTTGACCGGGGTAAATCATCGACGGGTCGGCAATTTCATTTATTTCGGCAAGCTTTTCTACCGTTGTGCCAAAGCGATTTGCCAGAATGAAAAGTGTGTCGCCCGAGCGGACTGTATAATAATTAGGCGTTGGTCCTACGGGAATTCTGATTTGCTGACCGATGCTCAGTTTGTCCGGTTCTTTTATTCGATTAAAACGGACAAGCACCTCAACGGGCAGTCCGTAACGTCGCGAAATTGAATAGAGAGTATCTCCCGGTTTTGCTAGATATATGATGACCAAAATAATCAACCTCCTTCGTCACATTATATGCGGAGAATCGCATATTGACAAAGGAGGTTCATTTAACTTAATTTTCGATGTTGTCAATCTTTTCGGGCAGTTGGGGGATAGGTGTCAAATACGCTCTATCAACCTCGAACCAGAAGCAAACCCCATCCTCGATATTATAAACGCCGAAGCTGTTATCATGAGCGAGGATTATCGCCTTGACTATCGACAGACCGAGTCCGAATCGGTTATCCGTACGATTGTGCGATTTGTCAGCACGCCAGAAGCTTGTCCATATTTTTTCCATGTGAGAGGGTTTTACCGATGAGCCGGTGTTGAATACCGAAAGCCGTATTTTTTGATTATCGTTGGGCGATTCGGCTATGCGGACGTTTATTTTTCCGCCTTCGTTAACGTGACTAATCGCATTTGAAACATAGTTCTGAATAGCGTTTCCGATTAGCATTTCGTCAGCGTTTACCATAGCCGAGCTCGGTGCATCGAGTGAAATGAAAACATTCTTGTTTTCTGCCGTTTGACCGAACGAATCAAGGAATGTTTCGCAGTATGAAACCAGGTCGTATATGCGATAATCGGGCATGAATCCACCTTCGAGCTTGGATAATTCGAGCAGCTTTATGACGAGGTGATTCATCCTTTCGGTCTCGTTGCGTATGACCGTCGAATATTTTTTGCGTTTTTCGGGATTTTCGGCCATTTTACTGTCAAGCGCTTCGGCATACCCTTGAATGATCGAAACGGGCGTTTTCAGCTCGTGCGAAACGTTGGCGATAAAGCCCTTTCTCATTTTATCAATTCGTCGTTCAAGCTCGATTTCATTTTGCAGCTGACGATTCTGTTCATTAAGCTGACCGAGTGCGTGATCGAGCGCAACCGAAAGGTCGTTTATCGAGCAGGCAAGTTGACCGATTTCATCGTCCGATTCTATAATCAGCTTTTGGCTAAAATCAAGGTGTGACATCTTGACCGCGATTTTGTTCATATCCGAAATGGGTCGCGAAAATCTTTTTGAAAATACAATCGACCACAAAAGCGCGATTATCAGTCCGAGTGACGAAACGATGATAATAAATTCACCCGCAATACTTGATGATTGCTTGATTAGATTCTCCTGAACGATTACGTTAACTGCATACCCGTTTCCGAAATTTCGCGAATAAACGAGATAATCTGTGGCCGAATTGGGCAGGGAAAGGGTAAAATACTGCCCGTTTTTATATTCGCTTCTTTCGGTTACGTATTTGCCGTAATAAAAGTTGCCGATGAGCATATCAAATCCCGTTACGTTCGGACTGCTGCCAAACATATTGCGTCTGATGGTTGAATAAATGAGATTTTCGTTATGATAAATTCTAATAATTACGTTGTGTTCGCTTTCTAGATTTTGAAATATTTCAGCGGCGTCCATTTTATTATCGAGAGGAGTGTTTTCCACCGTTTGAGCGCATTTGACCAAAATATTCTTTTCGCGCCATTCAAAGTATTTGGGCAAAAAATAGGTATTTGCCGAAATGTTGATTAGCGTTATTACCGAAAGAACAATCAGTATATTGGCAAAAAGACGCCGCCAAATTTTATGTTTTCTGATTTTTTTGTTAGTTATCAAGCTTGTATCCAACTCCGTAAATGGTTTTTAGATGTTCGTTTCCGTATTCGCCGAGCTTTACTCTGAGTCGAGCTATGTGCGAGTCGACCGTCCTGATGTCGCCGTCATAATCGTAACCCCAAATCATGTCGAGCAGTTGATCACGGGTAAAAACGCGACCTGCATTTTCTTTCAATATTTTAAGCAGCTCGAATTCTTTTACAGTCAGATCGAGCGGCTTTGAATCAATGGTCGCCGTGTATGATTCCGAGTTAATTATCAGCCCCGAATCAAACTGTACGTTACCCTTTGACCGCTTAATAAGTGCGTCGATTCGCTTTTCGAGTACGGCTAGTGAAAACGGCTTTGTCACGTAGTCGTCTGCGCCCGATTCGAATCCCATGAGCTGATCAAATTCTTGGCTTCGTGCCGTCAGCATGAGAATTGGAATGGATGAAAATTCGCGAATCTTTTTTGTCGCCGACCAGCCGTCAAGCTCGGGCATCATAACGTCCATAATTATCGCATCGGTGTCTGAATTTTTTTCTAAAAGGGCGATGGCAACATCGCCGTCATCTGCTTGCAAAACTTCGTATCCTTCGGCCTCGAAATAGTCGGCAACCAGCTCTCTTAATGCCGGCTCGTCATCAGCAACGATAATCTTTTTACTCATATATTTTAAACCGTCCTTTTTGTAGTTTGCGGATATTATTATACTGTGGTTATTTTACGTTTTTATGGCAAAAAATATAAATAAACTGTTAACATATCGGTAAAAATGTTCCTTATATGATTATATTATACATTATTATGCGAAATCTTCAATAATTTTTGCTTGACATTGACTTTCGGTTGTGTTATTCTGTTAAAGCCGCATATTACGGGCTTTTATAAAAAGTGAGTTTACTCCGCCCCTAAATAGCGAGACTATAATTAAGGCAGGTGCCAAAGAAATGTACGCAATTATCGTTACCGGAGGCAAACAGTACAAGGTAGAAAACGGAGATGTTATCTACATCGAAAAGCTGGATGTCAACGAAGATGAGACTGTTACCTTT
>JAFOCH010000033.1 GCA_017381395.1 Clostridia bacterium | reverse complement strand
CGAGGTTGTACCTCCGCGTAACCGCGTTGTAACCTGCCAGAAATGTATTCGTACACCCGACCTCGAAAGGGTAGGACACACAGCCCGTCATGGCACCTATTTCGAGATGCTCGGCAACTTCTCCTTCGGCGATTATTTTAAGGACGAAGCCATCGAATGGGCATGGGAATTCCTTACCAAAACGCTCGAAATTCCTGCTGACCGACTCTGGCCCTCAATCTACGAAAATGACGAGGAAGCATTCGAGATATGGACAAAGAAAATCGGCGTCCCTACCGAGCGAGTAGTTCGCCTTGGTAAAGCTGACAACTTCTGGGAACACGGCTCAGGTCCCTGCGGCCCTTGTTCCGAAATTTATTTTGACCGCGGCGAAAAATACGGTTGCGGTTCACCCGACTGTAAGCCGGGTTGTGATTGCGACAGATTTATGGAAATCTGGAATAACGTATTTTCACAGTTTGACAATGACGGCAACGGCAATTATACCGAGCTCAAACAGAAAAATATCGATACCGGAATGGGTCTTGAACGACTTGCCTGCGTAATGCAGGATGTTGCCAACCTTTTCGAGGTTGACACGGTCAGAAACATAATGAAGCACATTAGCGAAATTGCCGGCGTCGAGTACAAAACCGATGCTAAAAAGGATATTTCCCTTCGTGTAACTACCGACCACGTTCGTTCGATTACATTCATGATTGGTGATGGCGTTATGCCGTCTAACGAGGGCAGAGGATACGTTCTCCGCCGCCTTCTCCGTCGTGCCGCACGTCACGGCAGAATGCTCGGAATAAAGGGAACCTTCCTTTCTGACGTTTGTGATACCGTAATTAACGAGAATAAAAATGCTTACCCCGAGCTTGTTGAAAAAAGCGAGCTTATCAAAAAGGTTATCAAGGTTGAGGAAGAAAGCTTTGGAAAGACCATCGACCAGGGCTTGCAGCTTCTCGACGAAATTCTCAAAAACAGCGAGTCGAAGGTGGTTTCGGGCGACGATGCGTTCAAGCTTTCCGATACCTATGGATTCCCGATCGACCTCACTGTCGACATCGCGGGTGAAAGTGGCTTCTCGGTTGACGTTGACGGCTTTAACGAGCTTATGAAACAGCAGAGAGAAAGAGCACGTGCCGCACGCAAAAATGCCGGTGCTGATGCTTGGAAGAGCGGAGCCGCACTTCCCGATGGAATCGACGCTACCGAATTTGTCGGCTACACCGATTATTCCTGCGACGCAACCGTTCTGGCAGTGATCAAGGACGGCGAACCTGCCGAAGCACTTTCTGATGGTGACAATGGTATAATCATTCTCGATAAAACTCCCTTCTATGCCGAAAGTGGCGGTCAGGTTGGCGATATGGGTACCGTTTCGGACGGCCAGTCAACCTTTAAGGTAACCGATACACAGAAGGCATCGTCAGGAATTTATATGCACATCGGCGAAATGACAGGCGGAATGATAAAGGTTGGCGACAAGCTTACCGCTGCCGTTTGCAAGGATAGCCGAAACGCTACTATGCGTAATCATACAGCAGCTCATCTTCTTCAGGCGGCTCTCCGTGCCGTTCTCGGTACCCACGTTGAGCAGGCAGGTCAGCTTGTGTCGAAGGATTCAGTACGTTTCGACTTTACTCATTTCTCGGCACTCACACCTGATCAGATAAAAGAGGTTGAAGCGCTTGTAAATAAGTCAATTCTCGACGCAATCGAGCTTGACGTTCGCGAAATGCCGATTGAGGAAGCAAAGAAGCTTGGCGCAATGGCCCTCTTTGGTGAAAAGTACGGAAACATCGTACGCGTTGTAAATGTACCCGACGTTTCGGTCGAATTCTGTGGCGGTACTCACGTTTCAAATACCGCTAAAATTGCCCTTTTCCGCATTATTTCCGAGGGTTCGGTTGCCGCAGGTGTACGCCGTATCGAAGCTGTTACAGGTGCAGGCGTTTTGAAGCTTCTCGCTGATTACAAGGACGAAATCGACCGCACAATTCAGGCGGCAAAGGTATCGTCGGCTGATGAACTCGTTGGTAAAATTACCTCATTGCAGGACGAAATAAAGGCCCAGAAGCAAAAGATTGATAAGCTCAATTCCGAAATTGCATCATCCCAGCTTGGCTCACTCTTTGACGGTGCTGTGGACATCGACGGAATAAAGGTAATCGCTACAACCTTCTGGAATAGCGACACCGCCGCAATGCGTAACGCAGGCGACGATATAAAGGCGCAGAACGCAGATGCAGTAGCAGTTTTTGCCGCAGTTGACGGTCAAAAGGTTACCTTCTGTGCCGCTTGTGGAGCAAACGCGGTGAAGAAGGGCGCTCACGCAGGAAACATTGTCCGCGAGGTAGCAAAGATTGCCGACGGAAGCGGCGGCGGACGTCCCGATAGCGCTATGGCAGGAGCAAAGAACGTGTCAAAGGTGAATGACGCACTTGCCGCAGTTGCTGATATTGTAAAATCAATGTTAAAGTAAAAAAGGGAGTGTAATATATGGATTGCCTTTTTTGTAAAATAGTAAACGGAGAAATTCCGTCAACCAAAATTTACGAGGATGAAACGGTTTATGCCTTTGCGGACATAGCTCCGCAGGCACCCTTTCACGCCGTGATCGTGCCGAAAATGCATATCAAATGCGCCGACGAAATTACCGAGGAAAATAGCTTTGTTGTAGCAAAAATATTCGAAGCTGCCGCAAAAATTGCAAAGGCGGAAAATCTCGAAAAGGGCTACCGAATCGTAAATAATTGCGGTGAGGAAGGCGGCCAGACGGTAGGTCATCTGCACTTTCACCTCCTCGCAGGCAGAATGCTTGCTTGGCCTCCCGGCTGATTAAGTTAAACCAACTTTTACATTTAATTGGGGGTAAAAAAATATGGCTACATATAAAATGAAGATAGCAGGACTCGACCGCGAGCTTAAAAAGTTTGCCGTCAGCGACACGCTTGATATAGCGGCATTCATTCTCTTTGGCGACGTCGAAATCACCGTCAAGGCGGCAGAGGAACTGCTCAAAAAGGTTCCCGAATTCGACATTATTCTCACCCCGGAGGCAAAGAGTATCCCTCTCGCCTACGAAATGGCTCGCCAGAGCGGAAAACCTTACGCAGTTGCCCGTAAGGGAGTAAAGGTGTATATGGAAAATCCGCTTTCTGTCGAAGTAAAATCCATCACCACCGGTAACGTGCAGAAGCTCTTTCTCGGCAAGGACGAGATTGAAAAAATCGAGGGTAAGCGCGTACTTATCGTGGATGACGTAATTTCGACGGGCGAATCACTCGAAGCGGTAAGAAAGCTTGTCAGTGAGGCAAACGGCATCGAGGCGTGTGCCTGCGCAGTACTTGCTGAGGGCGACGCCGCCGACAGAGATGATATTATATTCCTTGACAAACTGCCTCTTTTCTTTAAATAATAGCGGCTAAAATCTATTAAGGGGCAACGGTCAATGAAAAGCGCCCAGGTTACAAAAATTGCATTCACAGTATTCGGTACACTCATCATCGCACAGTATCTTTCGTTCGAGATATGTGCGGTGGTGGGTGTATTAGTGTTTATAGGCGCGATATTTTTTACCGCTATTTTACGCAAAAAAGAGTCGCTACTCCCGACCATTTTGTTTTCATCGGCTCTGGCTTTGGGGCTGATATGCGCCTTTTATAATCTGAATGTAAAGGATGTAAAGGCACTCAACGGCAGTACTCATATTGTCGAAGCGCATTTACTTGACGAACCGGAATATACCGATGAAAAGGTCGTTTATAAAATGAAGGCAGATAAGCTTTCGGGTAGCGATTTGAGCGGATTTAAGTTTATGGTTGTTTCGTATGCAGACCTTGGCTTTTGTGAATTTGATAAGGTTACGGCCGAAATGACCTTTTACGATACGGGTTTAGAAGATTTTTACGGCGAAAATATCTATATCTGCGCAAATATTAGTACCAAAAGCAAGCCAATCATCGAGCAGGGAGATGGCGGTGTGTACCGCTATGCGGTAGCGGCTCGGCAAGCGGTTAGAAATACCGTGTCGCGCTACTTAAATGGTGATGAAGGCGCTCTTATTACCTCGATGCTAATCGGGGACAGAAGTGGACTTTCCGATTCGGCATACAGTGCGGTAAAGGGTAGCGGAATTTCGCATATTACTGTGGTTTCGGGGCTTCATTTGTCGATTCTTTCGTGGCTGATTATATCTGTTCTTAGGCGACTTGTTCGTTCGCGACGAATTGCCGCCTTCGTTACCATTCCGTTCATTTTCGGACTAATGGCTCTCGCGGGATTCACTCCGTCGGTAATCCGTGCAGGGATAACGAGCATGATTTGTTTTTGCGGAAATGCTGTTTACAAAAGGGTGTATCCGCTCAATTCGCTTGGTTTAGCGGTGCTTCTTCAGTGCATCTTCAATCCTTTTTCGGTTTGCTCGGTGTCCTTTTTGCTTACGGTGTTTTCGACCCTCGGAATTATTTTAATCGAACCCAAACTGCGCAAATGGGTGATGAAACTTTCAATCTGCCGTTTTAAATTAGTACGCGATTTGCTTTTGATAGCGCTGGTGACCATTTCGGCGCAGCTAATGTCATTGCCGATAGCCATTATCACATTCGGCTATGTAAATCCGCTTGCCGTTATCACCAACGTAATGACGTCAACCGCAGTAACCCTCGCAGTTTGTTTTGCGGCGTTTGGCGTATTACTCTGCTTAACTGGGGCGCTTTCGTTTATAGGCGAGGTGCTTTTGTTTATTTCTGCCATTTGCGCCAAATTTATTTTATTTGTCGCCGAGATAATGAATAAAATCAGCTTTTCACAGGTTGATATGAGTGGCAGGTCAACCATGCTTCTGTGTGCGCTAATTTCGGCGGTGATACTCCTGTTTTTCTTTGTAAATTCTCGCCGCCGAATAAAAATAATTGCCCTGTCGGCCGCGCTTGCAATCGAACTGATAGTGATTTTGCCAAGCTTTGTTTTGCCGAGTCCCGTTTCGTTACGGGTTTACGGCAGTGAATCGGGCTCGGCAGTGCTGATTTGTGACGGCGGCCGAAACATTTTGGTCGGTAGTGCCGACGCTTCGTACGTCGCAAAAAGGATCGCAAATGATATAAAGGGCGACGGCATAAACAAGCTTGACCTCATTGTTTTGCCGAGTGATTGCGATAAATTATCAAAGGGGGCAACCACCCTTTTAAAACACATTTCCACCGACCAAATAATGTATAGCGATCAACGAATTGACCTTATGACACTTGACGGGGTCGATAGAATAGGATATGCTAATTGTGAGGTGGAGCTGACCGATAAGGTCGACCTTTCGGTGACGGATGATGGGATAATATTAACGGTGGCAAAAACGCGAATTTTTATCCCTACTGAGTATACTAGTTCGCCGAAAGCGGACATAATTATCGCACCAAGCGAATTTATTGCTACCACCTGCGATGCAAAATGTGTTATAATGATGGGAGAGGAAACCGAAACCGCCAATAAAGCCAATCTTTTGACAATGGGTGGGGTGCAGCCGTACTCCCTTTCAAACGGTAAAAATGCGGAGATCGCGGTAACCGACCGAGGTTATAATATCGAGTACGAAAATCTTTATTAAAGGAGAAAAAATATGCCGGCTATAACTGAAAAAGAGCTTATCGAAGATATTAAAAAAGCTGATTTCAAATCGGTTTATTTGATTTACGGAAATGAAGATTATCTCAAAAAATATTACTCGTCAGCAATTATAAAAAAGGCGGTTACCGACTTTGAGGACCTCAATTTGCACCGATTTGACAGCTCGGTAAAGGTGGACGATATAATTGCCGCCGCCGATGCTATTCCAATGATGAGCGATTATTCCTGCGTTTCGGTATGCGACTATAATTTTGCATCCGCCGACGAAACTGAGGTCGAAAAGTTGGTCGACCTCATCTCCGATATGCCCGAGGCCTGCGTTTTGCTCCTTCGTCTTGAACAACTGAGCGTCACCCCGTCAAAGTCGGCAAAGGCAAAAAAAGTATTCGACGCAGTCAAAAAGCACGGCGCACTCGTCGAGCTTAATTTACGCGAGGAGGCCGACCTTGTCCGAATGGTGACAAAAAGGGCGGCATCACGCTCAATCAATCTCCAGCCTACAGGGGCAAGGTATCTTATCCGCGTTTGTGGTAGTGATATGACCAATCTCTTTTCCGAGGTCGACAAACTGTGCGATTTTGTCGGTAAGGACGGCATAATTACCGAAAAGGAGATTGATGCTCTGGCGGTAAAAACACCCGATGAAAAGGCGTATAAGCTTATCAATGCCGTATGCGCTCGCGATGTCGAAAGGGTGTACACAATGCTTGCCGATTTGGCGGCACAGTGCGTCGATTCGATTGCGATAATTGCGGCACTGAGCTCTGCTTACGTCGATATGTATAGGGCGAAGGTTGCCGAATCGGAGGGTGAAAATGCCGAAAGCATCGGTGCCGATTTCGGATATGGAAAGAATGCCTTTAAGCTCAAATATGCCTCGCAAAATGCTCGAAAAATGAGCGTGTTTACCTTGAGAAAGGCACTGAACGTGCTTCGCGAGACCGATATTGCGCTCAAATCCACCCAGCTCGACGCGCGACTCCTTGTGGATAAAACGGTGATGCAGCTCATTCAGCTCGCGGGGGAAAGATAAGCGTATGATAAAGCTCAAACAAGCGATTATCGTTGAGGGAAAGTATGATAAAATCAAGCTATCATCAATAATTGACGGGCTGATTATCGAAACCGACGGTTTCAGAATTTTCAAGGATACGGAAAAGCGCGATTTTATCAGAAAATTGGCAAAAACGCGCGGAATTATCGTTATGACCGATTCTGATTCGGCGGGATTTTTGATTCGCTCGCATATTTCGTCCACCGTTTCGGGCGAAATCATTAACGTCTATATCCCCGATATAAAGGGCAGGGAAAAGCGAAAGGAAAAGGACTCTGCCGACGGGCTTCTGGGTGTCGAAGGGGTGTCGGAGGAGATTATCCTGAATGCGCTAAAAGCGGCGGGTGTCCCGCTTGATGATAGCGTGTTGACCGAGGATAACGTCCGCCGAGTGACCAAAAGTGATCTCTACGACGATGGACTTTACGGCGGCGAAAACTCAAAGCAGCTTCGCGAAAAGTTGATGCAAATACTAGGACTGCCAAAGCGGCTGTCGGCAAATGCGATACCAAAGGCACTCGAAAATCTGGTCACCTACGATAAATATAAATCAGCGGTAAATAAGCTGATGAATAATGAATAACAAAAAAAGCACGGTTGCGTGAAGCAACCGTGCTTTTTTAACTATTAAACTTAAATTATTTATCCTGGCAGCCGCAATCACAATCGCTGTCGCAATCGCAATCGTCGCCGCAGCAGTCGCACTCGTCAAAGTCGAATTCGAGATCGGTGCCGCAATTCGGGCATTCGATTTCGCCTTCGCAAAGCATATCTTCGTCGAGGCAGATTGTTTCGTGGCAAGCGGGGCATTCTACTTCGTAAAAGTCCTCGTCACCGCAGCAGCAATCGCAATCATCTTCGTCCTCGTCATCGTAAAGATCTTCTTCAACTGCGCCGAGGTCCTCG
>JAFOCH010000032.1 GCA_017381395.1 Clostridia bacterium | reverse complement strand
CAGTCGCAGACCACCGACAGAAAGATAATTAAAACGGCGAATATGTCAGCCGAGACGAAAAACTTTGACGAATTTTTGAGCACGGTTGAAAACTATCTGCGCGAAAAGGGCGGATATATTGAAAACAAGGAAACCAACAACAATTCTGATTTTTCGGGGCGCAAGTGCTACCTCACAATCAGAATTCCCGAAGCCGAGCTTGACGGACTGATGAAAAAAATCGGCGAAAAAGCCACCGTCACCTACGAAATCATTATCGCAAACGACGTGACCGATTCCTATAACGACAGTCAGCGCCAAATCGAAGTGCTCGAAACCGAGCAGCAACGTTTGCTGGAACTGCTTAAAAAGGCGGAATCGCTCGATGATATTTTGGAAATCGAATCACGGCTTACAAAAATACGGTATGAGCTGAGCTCATACGAGCAGCAGATTGAGGAATATGACGACAGCGTATCTTACAGCGCCCTTTCGCTCAATATCAGTGAAGTTGAACGGGAAACGGTAGCAAAAACCGACAGTTTCTTTACCAAGGTCAGCGAGGGCTTTATGACCAGCATCTCGGATATCGGAAACGGATTTGCCGATATTGCGGTCGGATTTTTGAGCATTATTCCCTATCTAGTGCTGATTTCCGTCATTTTACTCGTCGCCTATTTTATCGTAAAAGCGATTATCAAAAGAAAATAAATATTCACCGATAAAAACACTATGCACCCTAAAAGCGATTTGCTTTTAGGGTGCATACATTTTTTCAACCTGCGTAAAAAGTAGATAAATATTAACGACAAGTAAAATATCAAGTATCAAGGTTTTGCCACTCTGTGACAACACCTTTTTTCACCAAAAATGCCTTATCAGCAATTTTTGCCAAAGGCAAATCCGCCAGCGAATCGGAATAAAAACAATCGATACAAACGGTATTATATTCCTCTTGCAAACGGCGAACCTTTTCCTGTCCACGACAGTTTTCGCCAATAAATTTGCCTGTTTTTACATCCACTTCAGACGCTATCAAACATCCGATTTTTAACCTATTACATATCGGCAATAACAGAAATCTCGGCGATGCGGAAATTATAATATCATCGTGTTTTTGCTGATCTATATACCAATCAAATATTTTGCTCTGATTCTTATTCCAAAAAGCTTCGACCAAAGTTTCGGCATCAATTGCAGGCAAAAAGCTGAAAAAGTATTCTTTCAGCTGAGTTTTATTTATTCGCTTTAATCCGTATAAAACAAATCCCCACAATTGCTTCGGCAGATACCTTATCAACGACGGCTTGCGTTTGAGCGCAAATAAATAAAAGTCAACCGTACTGTCGCCATTATAAATTGTCCCGTCAAAATCATATACATTCATTACCGACACGCTCTCATATATACAATATAACAAACATTACCGCTAGGTACAATACGCATAAGGCAAGTAACACCTTGTCATGAAGTAAAACCTCAACCGGATCGCCGTCCGAATCCCCTTCAACGGCTAGACTGTACTTCATTGTAATAAGTAAAACGATAGGCACGGTAAAAATTAGATACTTGTTGTCATAAAAAGCCATCGTCTTTTCATCCATGCTCCAAAGCGCATAAAACACATTCGCCAGTGTCAAACACATTCCCATATTCTTATCAAGAAAATCAATTGGATATGCTTTAAGTACCTGTCTGGTTTCTCCGTCACCAATTTTCTTTAACTCGTTACGGCGCTTTCCAAGAGCAAAATAAAAGGCCAACGCAATAACGGTTAAATAAAGCCAATTTGAAATGGCAATTCCCGTTAAAAATGCGCCGTAGAGAATGCGAATCAAAAATCCAGCAACCAAAATAGTAATGTCGACAATAGGAATGTTTTTCAGTCCAAAACTATATGCCAGATTTAAAATAAAATACAGTGCCAACAATACCGTAGGTATCACTTGAAATGAAATGCAATTAAAAGCTACGGCAAGTATGAAAAGAACGGCCGCTAATACCCATCCGCTCTTAACAGAAATCGTTCCCGCTGCAATAGGGCGCTTGCACTTACTTGGGTGTTTGCGGTCCTTTTCCTTGTCGCGAATATCATTGATGATATATACTATCGACGAAACCATGCAAAAAGCACCAAATGCACATCCACCAAGCAAAAGCTTGTCCGGCTTAAACAACTGACCACTACACGCAAGTGCGGCCAAAACAAGTAGATTTTTGATATAATGATGCACTCTCATCAATTTTAAATAGCGTTTCATTTATTCACCTCATTGTACCGGAAAATGATTGGACGCAAAGCTCATCATTTCCATAATTGCGGGAATATTGACTACTGCCATCGCAACAGAACAACCAACACTAAACAGCGGCGTAATGAATCTAACCTTTAGCTTGGTTTCAATTTTTTCTACCAATTGGAACAAAAGCACAAGGAATGCCCATCCAAAGTATAGGGCATAAAGAATTTGTCCGTTTTCCTTTGTGCCCCAACCTAAGACAAATAATATAACTACCGAGAAAGCAACCCAGCCAATAGCAAACAGGCTGCTTTTATTTCGCCTGTTTAAAATCGCACTGATAATAGCGAGTGCCAGGATGACAACCCCTATTATACTAATGCCCGTCACAGCTTCCATCTGCCATGAAATATGATCAACCGCTGTCGTATTTAAACCTGCCTTTGGCGCAACAAAGCAGCTCTGAATAAATGTAAAATACTGATTAACCTTGTCTATGAGGCCAACATCACGACCTGTGAAGCTGCTAAGCGATGACACACTTCTGGTCAATTTTAAAAAGATATCGGCTCGACAAAATGTCAATATAACCAATACGAAGCTCATTCCGTATTTGACCATATCAATTACATATTCTTTAAAATTTCTGATAGGATTGTTTTTTGACATAAATGGCAGTAAGGTCATGCTTGTAAGCAGTGTACCTCCCGCTCCCCAAAGTGCAATTTGCTCCAAACGTCGCTTTTCGCAAATGATATATATACCAAAAATCAACCAGAAATAAGCTATAAGATACTGCTCCATCATCAATGTAAACAGCAAATACGTATATGTAAAGGTTGTTAGCAGCATAAAGCTCACTCTCTTAACGCAATCGAGCTTTAACATTTTTGTTAATATAAAGTTTGCGCCAAAAAGCATAACAATCTGAACCGTATCAACCAACATCGCCTGAACGGATGCAGAAGCATCTAACACTCTACCAATCAAATACGGCAAACCAATAAACGGTGCTGCAAATAAAGCAAATAGCGGCTGGCGAAGATCATTTTCAGGATGGGTGGCAACGAGATATACATTATCTTTCACCAAGGACGGCGAATCGCTAGTGTATATTACGTCATTTAAATAGGGTGTTCCGTAAAATGCGTCTGTTTTGGCAAATGAAAATATCATATAACCCAAAGTCAACGCAAAAAGAAGTCCGTAAATAATCAACTCGGATTTTTTCACATCGCTAAAAATTTGTGTTTCTGTGAATATCTGAGCGACCTTTTTCCAAAACAGCTGAATACAAAAATACACAAAAAGCACCGCAACAGCAACGCCTAAGTAGCTGACAATTAAAAATATTTTATCAAAACTCTGCGGTAACGAAAGCTTTTCCATCAATTTTAAACATTCTGTATAAAAATTGATTCGGGTTGCCAAACAAACACCCAAAGCACTTGCTCCACAGAATATATGTGTCCAAACAGAATTTTGACGGATCTGATCCCATACAGATGTTACTTGGCTTGCAACTACAATCATAATAACGAAAGCCACAGGGATACCCGGCAAATAAAAATAAGTGAATATCATATTCAAGCAAAAGAAGGCCATCGCAGAAATCGGTAAATACCAGTTTTGTTTAAGATTGGCCACGATATTTTCCTTTTTTCGCTCCGGCAAACTTTCTAAAAGCAATTTACTTACCAACGCAATACCCCAGTTAGATATGGAATATATAGCAAAAAATCCGACTATACAACATACTATGCCCACAGCCAGTACAAACATTGACACGCTTAAATTAAGCCGGTTTGTAACAGCTGCAACTTTGCTTGAATACACCCATACCGATCTAAACTTATCTATTCCTTTGAATTCGATTAAAAGTGTGACTAATACAGCAACAATTCTACTGAAACCATTTGTGGTAACAGCAATTTTCAGCTTATCAAATGATATGATTGCCAATGCCGCTAAAAAAGCAGCCACGGCAAAAAGTGCCGGCATCGGCGACGGCGAAAAAAACAAACACAAAGCGAAAGCAGTAGATATTAACAGTAAAATCTTTCTTTTAATCTCCATAATTGATAACTCCTTCTTTATGCTAGTCCTACCTCGTCCTCTGCAATAATTGAGCACTTATTATAATATACTACAAAACATGACTATATTTTATTTAGTATAACATAATAATCCTGTCATTTCAAGGTTATCTACCCGCATCGCTATCACCGCACCATATTAAAACCACCACTCACGTTAAGGTGAATGGCAGTTTTTTTATTTCATTATATTAAGTTGTCGGCAAAAATTATGCGCGGGTCCATTTTACGCCCTGGGGTGTATCTTCGAGGGTGATGCCCAATTCCTTTAACTTGTCGCGAATTGCGTCAGCGGTGGCAAAATCGCGATTTTTTCTGGCCTCGGTGCGCTGTCTGATCATTTCCTCGACCTGTTCGTCGATATTGTCCTCTTTTACATTATAAACAAGTCCCAGTACACCGCTTAATTCGGTAAATACGCGAAGTGCCTCCTCGCAATCCTCCTTGGTCGGGTTACCGCCGAGCATGGTATTGATTTCGCGGGTGAGATTGAAAAGGGCGGCAATTGCATCGGCGGTGTTGAGGTCATCGTCCATTGCGATAATGAACTCGTCAACAAACTGTGAAAAATCAACAGTCTTTTCTCCCGATTCGGCCGATTTCATACGGAAAACAAGATTTTCGCGGCAGTTATAAAGGCGGTCGAGCGCATTTCTCGACTGCTCGATAATTTCGGCAGAATAGTTAATCGGGCTACGATAATGGGACGAAATCATCAGGTATCTGATCGGCTCGTATCCATATACACCTGCAACCTCGCGAACGGTAAAGAAGTTGTTAAGCGACTTTGACATCTTTCGGTTGTCAACGTTGATATATCCATTATGCATCCAGTAGTGTGCGAAATCCTTTCCGCTGGCGGCCTCCGACTGTGCAATCTCGTTCTCGTGATGGGGGAAAATGAGGTCCTGACCGCCGCAGTGAATGTCAATCGTTTCGCCGATATAACGCTGTGACATGGCGGAGCATTCGATATGCCAGCCGGGACGTCCGTCACCCCAAGGTGACGGCCAAGCGGGTTCACCCGGCTTTGCACCCTTCCAGAGAGCGAAGTCCATCGGATTTTCCTTATGCTCGGCTATGTCAATTCTGGCTCCTGCTTCGAGATCCTCGAGCGGCTGATGTGAAAGCTTGCCGTAGTCATTAAATTTCTTTGCTCTGAAGTACACGTCACCGTTAGCGGCGTAAGCGAATCCCTTTTCGACCAACTTTTCGATAATTGAAAGGATGGCGTCAATATTTTCGGTAGCTCTGGGGTGAACGGTTGCCTCGCGGATGTTCATTCCCTTTACGTCGGTCCAAAATTCGTCAATATATCTCTCGGCAACCTCGGGGACGGTGATGCCTTCTTCGTTCGCCTTTTTGATAAGCTTATCATCAATATCGGTGAAATTCTGAACGAAATTTACCTTATATCCGCGCCATTCGAGATAGCGACGAAGTACGTCAAAAACGCACAAGGGACGAGCGTTTCCGATATGAATAAAGTTGTAAACGGTAGGGCCGCAGGCGTAGATTCCGACCTCGCCCTCCTTTACAGTTTTGAGTTCTTCCTTGCTTCTGGTGAGGGTATTATAAATTTTCATTATTTGTTTTCCTCCGATTTTATCTGTTTTGCGAGATTGTCAATCTGCATCTGTAATTTGCAAATTTCGAGTGCGATCGGGTCAGGAATGTGTACCCAGTCGAGCTTATCCTCGCCGTCGCGCTTTATTCCCTTCTTTACCACTCGGGCAGGGACTCCGACGGCCGTGCAGTTATCCGGTACCTCGTCCAAAACGACGGCTCCGGCCGCAATTCGCACGTTATTTCCGACCTTAAAGGGACCGAGCACCTTTGCCCCTGCGCCAACCATTACGTTGTCGCCGAGGGTTGGATGACGCTTTCCCTGGTCCTTTCCGGTACCGCCAAGGGTTACGCCCTGATAGATGGTGCAATTTTCGCCGATTTCGGTGGTTTCGCCTATTACGACTCCTGTGCCGTGGTCGATGAAAAGTCCCTTGCCAATTTTGGCTCCCGGGTGAATTTCGATGCCGGTCTTTCGCACCGCACGTTGCGAAATCAGTCGAGCCAAAAAATAGCATTTGTGCGTATAAAACCAATGGGCTCGACGGTACATTCGCACCGCCTTCAACCCCGGATAGAGAAAGAATATTTCGATTGCCGACCTGGCCGCAGGGTCGCGGTCACGAACGGCGGCAATATCCGCTTTGATATTGTCAAACATTAGAATAACCTCCCTTTTTCTCAAAAAAGAGTGAATTTGTAGTATAAAAAATCCACCTTCGTCGCCTATTTCAGCGACGGAGGCGGACTTGTAAAAATCATTTTTTAAAGCCGCGGTTCCACTCCGACTTATAACTCAAATCAGGCACTATCATGCCCTAAACAGATAACGGTGTTTTTACCGCGCGAAACTAATTAGAGCCGCTAAGGGTGCATATACCACTCGCTCTGTTCATCTCGCGTGCTGTCGGGTGCATTTCGTACCCATCCGTCTCCTATAAACCGTTTCAGCCACTGCTTATAAAAAATCAGCGCGGTTTACTCTCTTTCGGGTGGAAAAATGGTACTACTTCTCCCGCATAAAGCGCATTTAATTATATTATATCCAAACTTTCTAATTTGTCTACTATTATTTTGCGAAAAATTCCTTGTTAGCGACGAGATAGTTTATACCCGAAATTACCGACAGTATAGCCGATACCCACAGTAACACGTCGTCGAGTATTCTCATCCCTGTTGCAAGTGCGCCGGGAATAAAGCCGAGACTAATTACCCATTCAAAGAAAATGGTGGCGATAACGGCTACCATCTGCATAACCGTTTTGAGCTTGCCCCATATATCTGCGGCAACTACCTTTCCATTGGTGGCGGCCATGTATCGTACCGAAGTGACCAAAAATTCGCGGGTAAGCATTATAAAGTTTATCCAAAGCATTCCCCAGCCGATTTCGAGATAAAGGAATCCGATAAATGCGGCGTGGACAAGCATTTTGTCCGCCAAGGGGTCCATAAACTTTCCGAAATTGGTGATAAGATTGTGCTTTCGAGCAATTTTTCCATCAAGAAGGTCGGTAATAGATGCCGCAACGAATACTACGAGAGCCGCAATATAATGATGTGGAAAATTAACTACCAAGAGTATTAAAAACAGCGGTGCAAGAATAACTCGCAGGACGGTCAATTTATTTGGTAAATTCATACTAGATCTCCTATTCCTCTATCTGCTGTCCGAGAAGGTCGTATTCGATGGTATCAAAAATTTCGACCTTTACAATATCGCCTTCACTCGGACGGGGTGATGATGGGGCAAAGAATATCTTTGCATCTATTTCGGGCGCATCGGCATACGAGCGACCAAAACAGCATCGTATATAATTATCGTATCCTTCGACCAATATATCAAGTGTTTTTCCGATTTTTTCTTGATTTTTTTCTGAAATTATGCGAAGTTGGTCATTCATAATGACCTCAGCGCGTCTTTCCTTAACACTTTTTTCGCATTGGTTAGCCATTTCGGCGGCAGGTGTACCCTCCTCTGCCGAGTAGGCAAAGCAACCCAGACGGTCGAATCCGATTTCGTTCACAAATTCGCAAAGCTCGGTAAACTGTTCCTCGGTTTCGCCCGGGAATCCTGTGATAAGGGTAGTTCTAATTGCGACGTCGGGCATTTTTGCGCGAATTTTTGTGATAAGCTCGGTGAGTGACTGTCTATCGCCGCGACGGTTCATATTATGCAATACTTCGCCGTTACAATGCTGAATCGGAATGTCGATGTAATTCATAATTTTCGGCTGAGATGCCATTGTATCGAGCAGCTCGTCGGTAATTGTTTCGGGATAGGCATAGAGAATTCTGATCCATTCGATGCCGTCGATTTCGCAAAGCTTACCCAGCAGCTCCGCAAGCATCAACTTGCCGTAAATATCCTCGCCGTAGCGTGTAGTATCCTGCGCAATGACCACAAGTTCACGAACTCCGCGCTTTGCCAAGCGGTTGGCTTCATCGAGTACACTTTCCATTGTACGTGAGCGGAAATGTCCTCGTATTGACGGAATGGTACAGTATGTACAGCAATTATCACAGCCGTCGGCAACCCTTAAATAAGCGGTGTATCTAGGGGTTGCGAGAATGCGGTCGCTATCCATATCAAGCTTTTCCTTTTCGGCAAAGAGGGCTATCCCCTTCTCGCCCGAAAGCACCCTTTCGACCACAGAAACAATGTCCACATTACAACCGATACCGAGCAGGGCATCAATTTCGGGCATTTCATCGATTACCTCGTTAGCATAACGCTCGGCAAGGCAACCCGTGACAATAAGCCCTTTTAAGCTGCCGTCCTCCTTGAGCTGACCGAGTTCCAAAATATTGTCGATCGCCTCTCTCTTTGCGTCCTCGATAAAGCCGCAGGTATTGACGATTACAAGATCGGCTTCACCCTCGTTTCCGGTGATTTCGTAGCCGGCTTCCTTTAATCTGTAAAGCATTATTTCGGCATCAACCTGATTTTTTGGGCAACCGAGTGATACCATTCCGATTTTTTTGTTCATTTGCATTTGCTCCTAATCGTAAAGCTCGTTTTCGTTCAGATATTCGCCGATTACCGCGCGAATGTCTGAAAATGAATAACCCTTTCTGGCAAGGGAATTTGACACGCTTGCCGCCGCTTTTATTCCGCCAGTGGCAAGCTTTGATGCGTATTTTTTATCAATTAGCTGACGAATCATATCCTTTGGGTCGCGATTTACCGCGTCAACCGCACTCTTTGCAAAGTCGCGATCGATTCCACGCACAACCAGTTCCCTGACGGCTCGCGAGGGTGACCACTGCTTTACATTCAGCATAATTTCGCCATAGCGCTCGGCATAGCTTTCGTCGTTGATAAGTCCGAGCTCGACCATTCTTTCGGCGGCCGCTTTTGCCGCTGTTTCGCCAAATTCTCGGCGCAGTTTGTCGGCCATTTCCTTTTCGGCAAAGTCGCGACGCGAAAGGTGATAAAGCGCCCTTTCGCGCGCTCGGTAGTATGCCGAACGGAAAATCAGCTCGCAAAATTCGTCATCGCAAAGCTCACGTCCGACCGCGTAACCCGTTTCGTCAAAGGCGGTGCGGTCAACGAGAAGGTAGCCGCTTTCGTCAAGCTTTGCCTCCTCATTCTCGATAAGCTCGTCGAAGGCGATAGCATAAAGCGACCGCCTTCTGGTATGGATTTTTAATATTTTCATCAGTCTTCAACGTCGACGTCGAGATTGATTTTTGATGTTTTTCTGGGTTTCGGCTCGGCGGCAGGTTCGACTATCTCCGGCTTCGGCTCAGTTGCCTTCGGCGAATGAGTGATTTCAGCTTCACGCTTTGACTTCATCGCGTCTACAACCAGCGCCTTTAACTTGGCGGTAAATTCGGGATTTTCCTCCAATGTGCGCTTAACGTTATCTCTGCCCTGACCGATTCTTTCCTCGTTGAAATAGAACCAAGCGCCGCTCTTTTTAACAATATCGAACTGAACAGCGAGGTCGAGAATTTCGCCCTCGGCAGAGATTCCCTTTCCGTACATAATGTCGAATTCAGCCGTCTTAAAGGGTGACGCAACCTTGTTCTTTACGACCTTTGCCTTTGTATGTGAGCCGATCATTTCGGTTCCGGATTTTAAAGTTTCGGCGCGGCGAATATCGATTCGTACCGATGAATAGAATTTGAGTGCCTTACCGCCCGGGGTAACCTCAGGGTTGCCGTAAACGACACCAACCTTTTCACGAAGCTGGTTGATAAAGATAACTACACAGTTTGACTTTGAGATTGCGGAGGTCATCTTTCTAAGCGCCTGTGACATGAGACGCGCCTGAACGCCAACGTGACTGTCGCCCATATCTCCTTCAATTTCGGCACGGGTAACGAGAGCGGCAACCGAGTCGATTACGATAACGTCGATGGCTCCCGAGCGAATGAGTGACTCGGCAATATCGAGTGCCTGTTCACCTGCGTCCGGCTGAGATACGAGCAGCGAGTCGATGTCAACGCCCAAATTGCGTGCATAAACGGGGTCGAGTGCGTGTTCAACGTCGATGTATGCCGCGTCACCGCCGAGCTTCTGTGCTTCGGCAACTACGTGAAGGGCAATGGTTGTTTTACCCGATGATTCGGGTCCGTATATTTCAATAATTCTGCCGCGCGGAACACCGCCAACTCCGAGCGCCATATCAAGCGCAATTGAGCCGGTCGAAATCGCCTCAACGTTCATGGTAGCATTTTCGCCCATTCGCATAACCGAGCCCTTTCCGTACTTTTTCTCAATCTGGGCAAGGGCGGTTGTAAGCGCCTCCTGGCGTGCGTTCTTTGCGTCTACTTTCTTTTCTGCCATTTTAAATCATCTCCACACTTTTAAGTTTGGTTATATTATATATCTTTAACTGTACCAATAATGACCCTGTCGTGTCCGTTCAGGTCCTTTATTGTTTGACATTTGAGTCCGTGATTTTCAAAAATTTCGGTCACTGCGACGGCTTGATCCTCGCCAATTTCGGCAAAAATTCGTCCGCCTTTTTTAATTAGCGGTACCCAGTTTTTCGCTATCGATCGGTAAAAGACAAGTCCGTCCTCCCCGCCGTCAAGCGCGGTTATCGGCTCATTTTGTACCTCTTTCGAAAGGGTTTTGACCGTATTTGTTTCGATATACGGCGGATTGGTAAGAATTGCATCAAAGCTATCAAACCCATTCGGCTCGGCTAAAACGTCCGTCTTTATTACCTCGATTTCGACGCCGTTTCGCTCGACGTTTCTGGTTAAATAGCCCATCGCCTTTTGATAAAGTTCGACGGCCAAAACGCTTACATTCGGTAAATTCGCCTTTACCGAAACGGCGATGCAGCCACTTCCCGAGCAGAGATCGATCACCCTCGCGTTATCCCTCGTTTTTAGAAATTCGATTGCGTGGTCGACGAGAATTTCGGTATCGGCTCGCGGAATCAGTACTCCGTCCCCCACGTAAAAGGGCATCCCGTAAAATTCCCATTCACCGATAATATACTGAAGTGGCTCACCGCTTATGCGGCGATCGGCAAGGGAGCATATCCGTTTTTCGTCCTCGGGGTCAACCTCACGGTCGAAATTTATCATCATTTGCGTGCGGGTCGTTTTGAGCCCAAATGCAACTATATTATCCGCATCGAATGCGGCATCCTCGACGCCGCCCGATGCAAGTCGCTCGGCAATTAGTCGGCGTAAAGCGGAAATTACCATCTATCGTCCTCGCTGTTTTCGGGAATTACGGCGGTCATCGCCTCGATAGCCACCTCAATCATACTGTCGTCGGGCTCCTTTGTAGTAATTCTTTGGAGCCAAACGCCAGGTGCCGAAATCATCCTGGTAATGAAATTGTCGTGGCGGCCACAGAATTTTATAAGCTCGTATCCGATTCCAACCAAAAGCGGCAGGCAGGCAATTCGAATAAGCATCCACAGTACAATATTACTTGCAAGTTCGGGGAAAATTCGCGCAATTATCATATAGAAAATTATACTCACGATAAGCATCAGGATAAGGAAGGATGTGCCGCAACGAGGA
The DNA here is from genome assembly GCA_017381395.1 of Clostridia bacterium. GTDB lineage: Bacteria > Bacillota > Clostridia > Oscillospirales > Acutalibacteraceae > UMGS1976. The sequence continues at coordinate 6,556 of JAFOCH010000032.1, read as the reverse complement.
TGAAAACGCTTTTCCTTGCGAATGTTTTCGACCGTAAGCTCGTTTCCGTGCTCGTAGCAAAAAATAGTCTTATGCTCGGCTCCATGATACATGAAAACACGTTTTATATCCTTCATCTGTGACACGAGGATGAGGTAGATTACAAAAATAATTATCTTTAAAACGCCCTCGAAGGCCGCCTGATACGCGGTAATTTGTCCACCTGCAAGGTGATTTACGTATTTGAAAACGAGTGACGGAAGATAGAAGAAAAGTGCAAGGGCAAGGGCAATTCCAAACACCATTGATATTGCGCCGATAATAGCCATTAAGATTCCGTTTTCGGACTTTTTCTCGGTGTGAGCGTCTGTTGTAGTAGCAGTTTCGGTCACAGTAACTTCTGCGACAATTTCAGCGGCTGAAATGGTTTCGGCAGCGGCATCGTCCGCGTCAACCTCGTCGGCAGTTTCGTCAGCGTCGGCCGTAGTTTCTGCAACAGATTCGGTTGCGGTTTCGGCTGTGGTTTCATTGACCGCGGCTTCATCTGTATCGGTTGTAGTTTCGCCGGTATCAACCACCGTTTCGGCTACAACTTCCACTGCCGATTCCGATACTTCCTCTGCCTTCGCCTTTTTAGCGGCTTTTTTGTCCGCCTTTGCCTTCTTTTCCGCCTCTTCCTCCTCAAGCATTCCCGAAAGGTCGGCCGAACGCATAAGCGCCTTATACCCAAAGGCGAGTGACTCGATCATCGAAACAGAGCCTCTGATAATGGGGAGTCCAAAAAAGGCACATTTATCCTTTAACGATGTTGTATTAAGATCTTCGCTAACGATTTGGCCGTCATTTTTTCTAACCGACATGACCGTTTTGTGCGGTCCTCGCATCATTATTCCTTCAATCAGCGCTTGGCCGCCGATGCTGGTTTTTTTACAGCATTTTTCCTTGCTCATTGGTTTTCCTCCGAATTATGCTTAATTTGGTCATCGTGGGCTACAATCGACTCGGGTTGAGTCCTTTTTGCCGTGGGGAGAACGACCGTAACCGTTGTCCCTACCCCTTCAGTGCTTTCGATTAAAAGTAGTCCGTTGTGATGCTTTATTATCTCGTCAGCGACGGCAAGTCCAATGCCCGAGCCCCTGACGGTATTATTCGCTTTATAGAATTTTTCCTTTATTCTGTCAATCTTGTCAGCGGGGATTCCTGCACCGGTATCCGAAACGCTGATTTGTACACAGCCCTCAACCTCTTTTACATCGACGTTGATTGCGCCGCCCGATGAGGTGTATTTTATCGCATTGTCGATAATATTGATAAACACCTGCTCAAGTCGGTCGGGGTCACCCATTACGGGTGATACCGACGTGGGCTCGTGGTACGAAAGGATAATATCATTTTTATTCGCAATTTGCTGATAGGCGTAAACCGCCTCGCCAACCTCAGCGAGAATATCGATTTTTTCATTCTTATACGACATTTTGCCGGTCTGAATTCGGCTGAAATCGAGAAGCTCCTCAACCAGTCCCGAAAGTCGCGTAGTTTCGTTAAGTATGACCGAAACACCCTTCATTGCCAGTTCGCGGTCAACATTAGCGTCGCTGATAGTTTCACCCCAGCCCCTAATGGCCGTGAGCGGTGTTCGCAACTCGTGAGAAACCGACGAAATAAACTCATTTTTCATTCTGTCGGTCGATTCAAGCTCGCTTGCCATATAGTTTATGGTGTCGCAAAGCTCGCCGATTTCGCTGTTTGATTCCTGAATTTTTAGTCGTGCCTTAAAGTCACCGAGTGCAATCTTTCGCGCTACGTTGCTGATTTCGCCAATCGGCTTTATTATCGAGCGGACAAAGAATATTCCCGAAAAAGCCGCAACCAAAACCAGAATTATCGCAAACGAAATTATTATCAAATTGATAAACAGAATATGTCTGTCCAGCTTTTGCAACGAAACGATGCATCGAACGGCACCATTCGAGCCATTGCCGTAATCGGTGAGGATATAGGTGCTTGCCATAACGTGCTCGTCGCCCGAAGTGTATCCCGTCCATTCACCGCTAATTCCATCGGCAACCGCCTTTTCGTAATCGGGCATTTTTTCGTCCTCGGGGGGCAAAAAGCCGCTGGTCGAAACAATTACCGTCCCTGCAGTATCGAGTATCTGAACCTCTACCTGATTCTTTAACGTAAATTGAGTGGAAAGAGAGCGTGCTTCGTCGTAATATGCCGAACTGTCACATACGGCAAGTCGGTCAAACGAGCCTGAGATTGAGTGTATGTATGACGAAACCGATTCGTAATAATTATTATGAACCGTCGCAACAGTGATAATTACCAAGGCGAGGATAATAGCCGTAAGCAATAAAAGTACGTTTAAAACCCAATTTCGTGTTACGCCTCGAACCTTTATCGAAATGTCCATTCGGTTATCCTCTCCTTTCGTAAATTTTATGCGTTAATTTAACCGATAAAAATTATTCGGTTGCCCATTTGTATCCCATGCCCCAAACGGTTACAAGTCGCTTTGGTGCAGAGGGTTCGTCCTCAATTTTCATACGCAGACGACGGATGTTAACGTCGACAATCTTTTCCTCCCCGACGTACGAATCGCCCCACACTCGACTCAAAATATCGGTGCGGTCAAGCGCTTCATCCGGGTGGGTAAAGAAGTATTCGATTATCTGAAACTCAACCTGTGTGAGTTCAATTTTTTGGCCGTTTTTGAGAAGAAGTCGACGGCGTAAATTGAGGGTGAATTCACCTAGTACAATCTCTTCAACCGGCTTTTCGGTTTCGGTGCGGTTGGTGAGCATATCCACCCTTCTGAAAAGGGAGTCAACCCTTGCCACAAGCTCCGAGGGGCTAAACGGCTTTGTAATATAATCGTCGGCACCGAGCATAAGTCCCGTTACCTTGTCAAGCTCCTGCGTCCTTGCGGTGAGCATAATGATACCCATTGTATTCGAGTGATTGCGTATCTCCTTGCACACGCGCAGTCCGTCGATACCAGGTAATGCAATATCAAGCAGGGCTATATGGAATCCGTTGGGATTGGATTTGAAAATTTCGATGGCTTCTTCGCCCGAACCGGCTTCGACCGTTTCGTAACCCGCACGTTTGAGATTGATTACGACGAATTCGCGGATGGCTTCTTCATCTTCTACGACAAGTATTCTCTTTGTCATTCTTTTCACTCCCGTAATTTTCATATCAAGCTGAACATTGATTTCAGCGTCTGTTCATCGACCGAGTATTCGCTCGTTGTGTTTACTATTCTGGCGACAAAAACGTAGGTGTCCTGACGAGCAAGCTCGATAAAGATCGACTGGTCAAGCTGCTCATAATCGTCGATTGAATATCTCTTTATTCGCACTAATTCGCTCGACACCACCCTCAGAATCGGGTCATATACACCGAAATTAAGCAGGTGTGATGACGAATCGCGTGTGATGGTAACAGTGTCGGTCCATTCGGCAGGATATCGTATCATATAGCCGTCGGTATAGTTGACGTAGCCGCAATATTTATCCCTGAAAAGTGCACCGTCAAATTCGCGCCAGATGGTAAGATACGCTCTTTCGCTGCTAACACGAAGCTCAAATCCGGGAAGAAGTCGGGTAAAGGGAATATCAATTTTACCATCTCCGTCAAAGTCACGGCAGGTTTCGGTCGAAAAGCGGAGGGTAAATTCATTTTCGGTTTGGGCATTCGATATAAAGGGATTGATTATCTTTCCTTCCTCGACGTAAACTATGTCGGTTACCATCGAGGTCGTTCCCTTATACGCATCGATATACACCGCCGATTTGTCCCCCACCTTTGCCTGTTGCAGCTTTGCATAGCCGGTAACGTTTCCGTCGAGGTATGCCGTTCCGTTGAGGACAAGCTCGTTATTTGTGACGGTATAAAGCTTTGCCGTTGCTTCCTTTTCGGCTGATTTAAGATTGACAATAAGTAGGTCGTCAGGCTCGTTTTCGGTCAGGTTGCAGAGAATAAAGTCGGTATAATTCTCCTGCACCATGAGAGAAAGCCGTCCATTTTTGAAGGAATACAAGCTAAGCAGATTTTCATTCTTACTAATCGAGGTCATTCCGACTACAATTTCCTTTGTTCCGTTGCCCGAAACGTCGGAAAAAGCAATCATATCGACCGCATTCGACGAGGTGGCAATATCGTCCACCGACGCCCAGCCACTTTGCGCTCTGTCGACTATGTTGATGTGGATGGGTGTTACACCCTTTTCCACGTTGTTTTTGGTGTAAAAGACTATCGCTTCCTTTGACCCGTCGCCGTCAATGTCCTCTAATACAAAGGCGGAGAGATGGTCGCCTCGCTTTGGGTAGCTGAGTAAAATATCATTGCCCGCAAAATCGTAAAACGCGTCAGCAATTTCGGACATGTCGCCGGTTGCCTTTGGTGCGGTGAGGTAGGCAGTATAGTCCGAGCCGGTCACAGAGCACGAGCCACAAACGCAGATTATTACAGCTATCATTATCAGTAACAAAAGTCTTTTCATTCGACTGCCTTCCTTTCCACTATAAAATATAAATATTTATACAGTGTATATTATAACATAGCAATTTCATTTTGTATATATTTTTTCGCACGAAAAAAGGACGATTTTTTGTAAAAAATCGTCCTTTTTTAATATTTTTATTCGATTTTTATTTTGCTGTGCTGTTTTTTACTTTTCGGCTGCAAAAATCATTCCTTTGAGCCGACCAGTGCCTTATAAATTTCGCTTCGTTTAAAGCCGCTGATTTGAGCCGCCTGCTTGGCCGCGGCGGTCGGTGCGGTTCCATCGGCAACCGCGTCGCGTGCATAATCGAGCGCCTCGTCAAAGGTCATCCCGGCCGCCTCAACTTCGGCAGCACCGCTTACTATCAATACAAATTCGCCCTTTGGTGCCGTGGCGGCGAAATGCTCGACCGCTTCCGAAAGGGTGGTGTGCATGACAGTTTCGTGAATTTTGGTAAGCTCCTTTATTACCGCGATTTTTCGCTCGCCAAAAGCGGCAAGCATATCGCTGAGGGTTGCGACCAGCTTATGCGGTGCTTCGTAGAATACCATTGTCCGCTTTTCGTCCTTTATTTCGCCCAGTCGCGCTCTGCGCTCGGATTTTACTCCGCTCAAAAAACCCTCGAAGCAAAAGCGGTTACACTCGATGCCCGAAATGGCAAGGGCGGTTATTACCGCGCTCGGTCCCGGGACGGAGACAACCTCAATCCCGTTCTGATGCGCGAGGGCGACCAAATCCTGACCGGGATCGGATATTGCCGGCATACCTGCGTCACTGACTACTGCACAATTTTCACCCGCCAGAATTCTGTCGATTATCCTCGCTCCGCTGTCGCGCATATTATGCTCGTGATAGCTGACAGTCGGCTTTTTTATCTCGAATCGGTTCATCAGCTTTAAGGTTACTCGGGTGTCCTCGGCGGCTATGAAATCAACCATATTCAACGTTTCGAGTCCACGCGGTGAAAGGTCGGAAAGGTTACCTATCGGCGTACCTACAACGTATAATTTTCCGCTCATTTCGAGTCCTCCCCTTTTATGTAATATTCGCCGTAAATTTCGGCAATTTCTGGCGAAACTCCGCCATCATCCGCCTCGATATACAGCGGTGCAAGATGCATAAGTCCCGACTTTGCTCCTCGGCGTCCTTCGATCAAAATAAGCTTCGGCACTCCGCCCCTGCGCTGACAAACGAGTCGCAATTTTTTCGGCTCGATGCCGGCCGCACGCATTGCCGAAATGATATCGCAAAGACGCTCAGGTCGGTGGCACATACACAGCCGTCCGCCAAAGCGAAGCAACCTCTTTGCCGCCGAGCAGATATCATCGAGGGTGCATTCAACCTCGTGACGAGCGGTGCGTCTCTGCTCGTCAGGGCTCATAACCCCGTCGGATGCCGCTTTATAGGGCGGATTCATCGAAATAACGTCAAAAATGCCGCTGCCCGAAATGGTGTCAGTATCCCTTAAATCGCCGTTTACTACCCTGAAATTATCGAGTCCGTTTTCGCTCACGGAATGCTCGGCCAAAGCGCAGGCATCGGCGCTGATGTCAACGGCGGTTATGTCACAACCGCTTCCGTTAAGACGCCAGACGAGTGGAATAATTCCGCAACCCGTACCGAAATCACACGCCTTGTCACTGTTTTTAGGCATAGAAAAGTCGGCCAGCAGCACCGCATCGGTGCCGTAGCGATGAATTTCGGACACATAAATTTTCATCTTGTTCCCTAAATATTGGAGCTTTTCCATAGTATTATCTCCATCGAACTCATCCTGCGCAAAAAAAGGTGCGGAGTGAGAGAATTTTTTCAGTAAATCAAGCGTAAAAACGCCTTTAAATTCAGAAAGCGGAGCGCAAAAGACGCTCCGCTAACCTCATTTTTTACTATGGCTGTAATTATTCAGCTACGATAGCTTCAACAGGGCAGCCACCAGCACAAGCGCCGCAATCTACACATTCGTCAGCGTTGATTTCGTACTTGCCGTCGCCTTCGAAAATAGCGCCAACGGGGCAGGTATCTGCACAAGCGCCACAACCGATACAATCATTAGTAATCTTGTGT